>CAZEMD010000205.1:0-4180 GCA_964513225.1 uncultured Candidatus Bathyarchaeia archaeon
CTCATAATCGTCCAGAGGAACGACGCGTGGGGAGACGGTAACTACGAGACCATGTTGACGCTTTTCGAGGCTGAAGGCGGAACCGTCGAGGAACGACTCAGGTACGACGCCTCGAAGACGGAGTTCTCGGCCGAAGCAGCTGCCCTGAACGACGCCGTCACCGAGCTGAACGACGATTACGGAGAAGAGACCGTCGGCATCGCCGTGTGGTCTTTCGAGTTCTCCGCCATATTCGCCGCCTGCGAGGAATACCCTGTGCTGAAGAACGCGCTCTGGTACGGCTCGGACGGGTTCGGCAGATCCACGGAGTTCGTGGACGAGCACCCCAACGCCTATACAAGCGACTTCCTGGCCATGATCATGGGCACCGCGAAGTCCAGCCGGTTCACGGCATTCGAGGCGGAGTACAGGCAGAGGTCGGGTGGACGCCAGGCGGGAACCTACACGACGCACATGTACGACATAGTCTGGATACTGTGTAAGGCAACTCTTGAGGCCGGTAAGTACGACGGCGCGGTGATCAAGGAGGTTCTTCCGATGGTCGCCGAGCAGTACTGGGGCGCCTGCGGATGGACCAAGCTGAACGAGAACGGAGACAGGGCCACCGCCAGCTACGAGCTATGGACCGTTGCGCTCAACGAGACATCCGGCAACGCCGGGTGGTACGTTGCAGCCACTTACGACGCTGCGTCGGGTTCACTGAACTGGATACTGGAACCACCGAGATAAGAGCATAACAAACCCCTCTTTTTTTCTCTTATGCTGTGAGATTTAGTTATAGTAAAAAAAGGAAACTCACTTCCGAAGTAAGCGTTTGATGAATACATTCTCCCGTTTAGCCTGTTTCTCCGGGAGCTTTATCCCCTTCTCCCTGAACTCGTCCTCTACCTGCTCGTAGTTCAACCCCCTCATCTTGGTGGGCCTCTCCGGTATGAGCCCCTGGGGGCGGAAGATGATGATCAACAGGAGCATGATGCCTATCATTATCTGCTCGAGCCACTGGACCTGGAAGGGAACATAGGCCTCTATGCTGTGCTTGTAGAATATTATGAGGCGTCTGAGGGTTATGAAGATGAAAGTGCCCACGGTGGCTCCCATGTTGTTGCCCACCCCGCCGACCATGAACATCAGCCAGGGGTAGAACGTCCACGTGGCCCTGGTATACGATGTGGACAAGACGGCGTGGATGTAGAAGCCGTACAGCACCCCTGCTATGGATGTGAGGGCGGAGCAGAGGACCACGATCCTCGTCCTGATGCCGACCACGTCCTTTCCAACGCACTCGGCGCTCACAGAGTTCTCTCTGACGGCCCTGACCACCCTCGCCAACGGAGAAGTGCTGAGGGACTGGAGTAAGAGGAAAACGATCAGGGTGAAAAGACACGCGATGAGCAGGTATCCATATCTCCTGAAGGTGCCCATCCAGGCGAAAGCGTCGGGCACGTGGACCCAGAACGTGCCGCCGACCAGCGGATAGTAGTTCATGCCTATGACCCTCACCGCCTCCGCCATCCCGATCAAGACTATGATGAGGTAGCTCCCCGTCAGCCTGATCGCCGGCCGGGACACTATGTACCCGAGGCAGGCGTTCAGAATCAGGGAGATGGCTAAGATGAAGATGAAGAGGCCTATCCCGGTGACGGGGTCGTGGGCCAGATACAGGTTGATCTGGTCGGTGATCTTGCCGTTCTCGTACATGAAGTCGAGCTCGGGGTAGACGTTGTACCACCACCTGAGCATCCTGCCCGAGAGCGCCCCGACGACGTAGCCGCCCCCCGCCACCGACAGGGATATGCCGAAGTGCGGTATCCCTGTGTACCCGTACATGAAGTTCAGGTTCATGGTTACTATCAGGTAGAGCAGGAAGAACATTATCAGGTCCATGATCCATTGGATTATGATCTCGTTTGTCATGTGGACTGCCCCCTTCTCGTCTTCTTGGGCCTCAGATACCTTTCCTGGATCTTCTCTATCAGGGAGACTATTCCGCCGGGCTCGTACATCAGAAACAGGGACATCAGGGTGAGGGGTATCAGCATCCTGTACGCGCCCGCCCAGAGACCCAGCTGCCTCATGAGCAGGTATGACCCCCAGACCTCCAGGAGGCTTATAACGTAGCCCCCTATCATCGCGCCGTAGATGCTGCTGAGGCCGCCAACGACGCTCGCGGCGAACACGCTCGTGGAGAGGGTGCCTCCAGACGCGGGCCCCGACGAGAACCAGAGGGGAAGGAAAGTCCCGGCTAGCCCGGCCAGTCCCCCGGTTATCACCCAGGAGACGACGGATATCCTCTTCACGTTGATGCCCAGGACCGCCGCCAGCGGCGCGTTCTCCACCGTGGCCCTCATGGCGATGCCGAACTGGGTTCTCGTCAACACCAGGTGCAGGGACGCAATGATCACCACTATGAGGACCGTGGACACCAGGAGGACGCCCGGGAACTCCCCTACACGGAAGTCGTTGACCCTCAACATGAAGCCCCGGGAATAGATGCCTATGACGTTACGAACATAGTCGGCGTATATCTGGACCCCCGCGAGGAATATCTGCTGGAGCGCAAGCAGAGAGATGGTTAACAGTATGGGGCCGGCGCCGTATTTCGTCAACGTGTTCACCACCCCAAGGTAAACCACCAAGGCGAGGGCGGCTCCGAGGAGAAACCCCAGAGGCATGGCGATGTAGGGATTGATCTCTAGAATCCTGACCATGGAAAAAGTGCAGTAGACTCCCAGCACGGCGAACGTGCTCTGCGCGAAGTTAGGCACCCTGGAGATCATGTAAACGAGGGTGAAGCCTATGCTCATCATGGTGACGCAGTTAGCGTAAACAAGAGCATCTTTGATGATTGGGGGAAACATCAGATATTATAGTTGCATTGAATATAAAATGTTTAGGAGTTATTACTGAAATATATTAAAAATTAACATCATATACTTTAATTATTTAAATTTCTATGTAGTCTAGTCCAGAGATAGTTTTTTATGATTTAACCAACATTATAAGTAGATATAATTTGTCTCAACCGGTTCTCTCCATCAAAAACATGACCAAGAAATTCGGAGAGTTCAAGGCTGTAGATAACCTGTCGATGGACATCGAGCATGGTAAGATCACCCTAGTCATAGGCCCCAACGGCAGCGGCAAGACGACCATGCTGAACTGCGTCTCGGGGCTGTACAGGGCCGACGAGGGCCAGGTCTTCTTCAGGGGCGAGGACGTCACCGACGACAAGACCCATGAGCTCGTGGAGAAGGGGCTGGTCCGCACGTTTCAGGTCTCCTCCCCGTTCACGCGCCTCACCGTGCTGGAGAACCTCCTCGTGAGCTACGGGTCCAACTCGGGCGAGAAGTTCATGTGGGCCCCCTTCAGCAGCAAATGGGAAAATGAGGAGAAGGACGCCATGGAGAAAGCCTACGGGGTCCTTGAGCTGCTGGAGATAACGGAGCTGGCCCACGACCCGGCCTACACCCTCAGCGGGGGGCAGCTGAAGCTCCTGGAGATCGGCAGGGCGTTGATGACCGACGCCAAGATGATCCTGTCGGACGAGCCCGCCGGCAGCGTGAGCGTCTTGCTGGCGGAGAAGATATTCTCCCACATCAGGGAGCTCTGCAGGAACCAGGGTCTCGACTTCCTGCTCATAGAGCACAGGCTGGACGTCGCCTCGAAGTACGTGGACTATGTGTACGCCATGGACAACGGGAGCGTGCTGGCGCACGGTAAACCCAGCGACGTGTTCGAGGACATCAAGGTAATTGAATCGTATCTGACTGTGAGAAGATGATAGAAGCAAGAGGAATCAACGCGGGGTACGGTCCGGTCCAGGTCTTGTTCGACTTCGATTTCAGCCTCGGGGAGAGGGAGAAGGTCGCCATAATCGGGCCCAATGGCAGCGGCAAATCCACGCTGTTGAAGACCCTCATGGGGTTGACGACGCTCTACTCCGGTGAGATAGAGTTCATGGGCCAAGACATCAGGACCCTTGAGCCTTACGAGAGGTCGAACCTGGGGCTAGCCTATCTTCCTCAGGTGGGGAGCACCTTCGAGAACCTGACCATAACGGAGAACTTGAGGATGGCTGGGTACGGGTTCCCGAAGGAGCAGAGGAACGAACGCATGGAGGAGGTCCTGGACGTCTTCCCGATACTGAAGGACTACGTCAACGACACGGTGAAGGTCCTCA
>CAZEMD010000206.1:0-4171 GCA_964513225.1 uncultured Candidatus Bathyarchaeia archaeon
CTCATGGAGAGGCTAGAGAAGGCCTAGCCTCCTCTCACACTCGTAGAGCAGCCTAGAGACCACGGTCCACGCCTCAAGCGGCTCACGGTAGACGCTCAACGCCTCATCCGCCAAAGCCAGAGTCTCCTCCTCCATGGGGCCGCTCGGGTAGGCTCCGACGAACACCGCCGGGCTCCCTGAGCCTCCTAGCACCTCAGAGGCGGCGGCGAAGGAGCTGGAGGCTCCGTGACTTGTGAGCGCAACCACCCTGCTGGGTTTAAGCTCTTCCACGAGCCCCCCGAGGCTCATGTCCCTTACCCGGAGCAGAGGCGACTCGCCGCCCGGCGGCGAGCTACCCTCCAGCAGCAGCTGCTCCATGAGACTTTTAAAGCGGTTACAGTCCCGCGGAGGTCTGGTCGAGGGATCGATCTCTATCAACTGGCCCCGCTGGGTGGACACCCATACCCTGAGGCCGCCCGACCGGTTCAGGGGCGACCCCATGGCCTCCAGTAGACAGAAGTGCAGTATGTCGGGCCGCCCACGCTTCTCCTGCCCCGGAAGCCCGGTCATGGCGTAGTGGTGCAGGCTGCGGTCTAGCAGGGTCTCCTCGGGCCGTTTGCCGCGTCTCTTGGCGTTCCGCCTCACAGATGGGTGGCCCAGTATCTCGGCTGGCACCAACTCGAGGGCGGCCTCAACGAGCACCAGGCTCAGAGTCACGTAACTCACCCTCCATGCTTATGGTCTGCTCGTCTGTGCGTTTGCCCCGCCCCACGCTTCTACGGCCCACGAAGAAGAACGCTATTGACGCCAGGAAAACGACGGTTATGGCGGTGGAGAGGCTCTGCTTGGCCGCCTCAAGCTCCGCCTGCCTTGTTTGGTAGGTGCGTGAAAGCGTGACGTACTTGTCCTCGAGGACCGTGTAGGAGACATTCAGGAAGCCCAGTTCCTGCTCCAGCCGGTCTATCACGAGGCTCTTCTCCATGGACGTGGACGCTTCCTCGGTGAGCGAGGAGATAAGCTGGGCCCTGTATTTTTCGTCGTACTTGGAGTACGTCTTAAGCGCAGAGAAATAGTCCCCGGCCTCGATGCTCCTGTTCATCTCTGCGAGGTACCCCATGAAACGTGTCGCATTCAGGAGCTCCGCCCCAGCGACGCCACTCAGCGGCTCCACCTCAGACGCAATGTCCAGGAGTTTTCCCTCCACGTACTCCACCTTGGTGTCGTCCAGAAGCTTCAGCGTCGTCGATTTCTCCGCCACCAAGGGTCCCCTCCAAGATTCGTCCAAGCCGGATGACTCGTTGTAGACCTCAAGATAGACCCTGGCCTCGACCGTGACTTCCAGGGTCTCGTATGGCTTCACGCCGAAGTCCCAGGCGTCCCTCACGAACGTGTGGTTGAACGAGTCCCATACCGTTGAGCCGTTTACAGGGACTTCGATGACGTTGGCGAGGCCCATGTCGTCGAGTTGAGTCGAGTAGCCAGAGGTCGCCTTCCCGAAGTCGTATGAACCGGAAGCCCTCCACTCGATGTCTACGACCGTGTGCAGGTAGCCTTTGTACAGAGCAGACGGGTCATCCTCCATCGGCTGCCCAGGCGCAATCAAGAGTCCGTCGTTTGCCACGGAAACGTTGAACACATAGTTCTCTCCTGCGATAATCTGCTCGTATAAGGGCTCGGGCTCCACGGCGATGTACACTGAAAGCCCCTCAGCCGAATACGCCGGAGAGACTGGGTACATGGACCAAACAAGAAACAAGGCCAAGGCGGTTAAAGCTCTCTTCATATGCAAAGTGATGGGTATGATACAGATATTGTTTTGGAGAGACCTTCCTCACTCCTTGACCTTGATGGCGCCTGTGGGGCAAATATCTACGCACGCCATGCACATGATGCAGTCGTTGGCGCGGGTGGGCTGAGCCTTGATCTGGCCCCTCATCTCGACGAGGTCGTAGACCCCGACGGGGCATGCCTCGGCGCACAGCCCGTTTCCTTCACATACATCATGGTCGACGAACACGTTAGGCAAATGCTTGAACCCATTAGATCGGCCCACCGCGTGTTTTATTAACTCTTTTTTTAGTAAAAGCACAGAAGCTTATTAAGCGACATGGACTGTGGGGTTTGGGGCACCTAGTTGGCCGAGGAGTTCACTGTAGCGCCCATGAGGCGGCTGCTGAAGAAGGCGGGGGACCTCAGGATCAGCCCTGACGCCGCCGAGGAGTTGAGGAGAGCAGTGGGCGCCTATGGGTTGCGGGTAGCCCAACTGGCCGTCGAGACGGCTCAGTCTGAAGACAGGAAGACCATCTTAGAAAGGGATATCAAGGCGGCGACCGTTAGGGTATGGGATTCGGAGGAATACAGACCTGAGTGAGAGGAGAAGCCCCACGGTCATGGATATTCTGTTCAGTGGCCATGTAGAGTACGTGAAGAGCCTGACTCCGGTGTTCGCTCTCAGCATGTTCCTCTTCATATTCTCGACCTTCATGGGGTACAGCATGGGGGAGGAGATCCCGGCCTCCGTGTTCGAGGGGGTCTTAAGCAACATACCGGACCCCACAGATGCCACGTCATTCGAGATGTTCGTAGCCATTCTATCCAACAACGTGCTGGCGAGCTTCATATTCCTAGCGTCAGGGATAGTAGTGGGGGTACCGCCGTTCCTTTTTATAATAGTGAACGGCTTCTTCGTAGGGTGGGTTTCCTACTCCGTTGCCTCGGAGCTGGGGCTGGGCTACGTGGTATCGTCTCTTCTACCCCACGGCATCATTGAGATACCCGCCATCACCCTCTGCGCGGCCATGGGGGTGGGTTTGGGCTACCAGCTCATAAACAGGCTGAGAAGGATCGGGGGGCTCCAGACTTATGTCCAGGAGTCCCTGTCTCTGTTCGTCAGAAGGATAGTGCCTCTATTGATAGTCGCGGCCGTCATAGAGACGACTCTGATATCTATCTACGTTTAGTGCGTTAATCTTTTCTATGCGCCACGTTAATATTCGGGCATGATCACGAGAGGCGAAAACAAGTTCAACTGCTGCGAGAGCACCATCATCAGGATAGACGAAGCTAAACCGCTTCCAGGGTTCGACACGGACGTCATGAGGCTTGCCTCCAACTTCGGCGGAGGAGGAGCCGGGTGGGGGAGCCTATGCGGCGCCGTCAGCGGCTCAGTCATGGCCGTAGGGTTGCTCCTCGGCACGGAGGGTACCGAGAGCCCCGAGGAGTTCCAGTCCAAGCGAGAGAGGATGAGGGAGATAACACAGGAGATCATGCAAGAGTTCGAGAGCCATTGGGGCCACGTGAACTGTTACGACCTATTGGGCGTCAACACCAGAACCCCGGAGGGAAAGCAGAGATACGAGGAGATGAAGGAGCGGGGAGAGACCCACTGCGCCGAGTACGTAGAGTGGGCGGCAGAGAAGGTGGTCGAAGTCCTGGAGAGGCATTCCATATAGTCACTGTTTCTCTATCTCTATCTCGCTGAAGTAAGGGGCGGCTACGTCCCCCAGAGCGGCCAGTTCCTTGTCGCCATAGGGCTCTGTGTCTTGAAGCGGTGGCTCCATGCAGTGTGCTGGATCGAACCTATTTATCACGAGCCTCCTAGAGCCCGCGAGGAACCGAGAGATCTCCAGAACGTCTTGTGTTTCAAGGATTCCCGGCACAGGGGTAACGGTGAACTCGTGGGGCACCTCACTTCGCCTAACCATGTGGATGCCTTCTCTGACGGCTTCCACCCGGACACGGCTCCTAGACACCTCCCTATACCTACTCAGAGGGGCCACCACGCGGATGCTGAGGTAGTCTACCAGCCTCTTCTCCAATAACCTCCCCAACATCCTAGGCTTAGACGCGTTAGTGTCCAGCTTCAATTTGAGCCCCAGCATCCTTACTTCTCTGAGGAAGTCGGGCAAGCCCCTGTGCAGCAACGGCTCACCGCCGGTGAGCGTCACGGCGTCTAGGAACCCTGCGCGGGGGTACAGTGACTCTAGGAGATCCACCACGGGTATCTTCTCCATCGAGAGTTGGTGGTGCACCAGCTCCATGTGGGGGCAGTGGGGGCACCTGAGGTTACACCCCGGCACCGTCAGGGCGGCGCAGAGCCCGCCGGGGTAGTCGGTTACGCTCAGCTTCCTGTAGCCCACCACCGGGAGCTCTATGCTCATCTGTCTTTTACGTCGCTGTAGACTCGTCGCCT
>CAZEMD010000207.1:0-4135 GCA_964513225.1 uncultured Candidatus Bathyarchaeia archaeon
GACAGGGAGATCTCAGAGTGTCCAGAGAATTCAACTACATTGTCAGGCTCCACGGCACCAACATAGATGGTACTAAGATGGTGCCCTATGCCCTAACCGAGGTCAAAGGGGTGGGCATACGACTCGCTCGAGCAATCGTAAAGCAGTTGGGGCTTGACGCGACCGAGAGACTCGGCAGCCTGGGTGACGCGGACGTTAGGAGGCTGGAGGAAGCCATCAGCGACCCGGAGACCGTCAGCCTGCCGAAATGGATGCTTAACAGGCGCAAGGACCCCATGACGGGGGACGACCTTCACCTCCTGGCATCCGACCTAGACCTCAGCGTCAAGGACGACCTAGACCTGATGAAGGAGACGCGGAGCTGGAAAGGCGAACGCCACGCCCAGGGGTTGAAGGTGCGCGGGCAGCACACCAAGACCACGGCAAGGAAGGGCCGCAGCGTAGGCGTCAGCCGCAGCAGGGTGAGGCAGCAGCAGAGAGAGCAGCAGAGGTAGGTGAAGTAGATGGGAGACCCCAAGAAGAAGCACAAGACGTACAACACCCCCAAGCGGCCCTACGATGCAACCGCCCTGGAAGAGGAGCTACGCACCATAGGCGTGTACGGCCTCAGGAACAAGCGGGAGCTATGGAAGGCCCACACTGAGCTGTCCCACATGCGAGGCAGAGCCAGGGACCTCCTCAGCCTGGGGGCCGCCGAGCGTGAGAGAAGGGAGAGGGAGATAATCAACAAGCTCTACAAGCGTGGACTGGTCATGGAGAACGGCCGCCTAGAGGACGTTCTCACACTGAGCGTCGAAAACCTGTTGGAGAGACGGCTCCAGACATACATATTCAGGAGAGGCCTGGCCTCAAGCCTTTTCCAGGCGAGGCAGCTCATAACCCACGGCCACATCGCCGTCGACGGACGGAAGGTCACGTCCCCCAGCTACCAGGTCAAGATCGACGACGAGGAGACCCTTGACTACGCGTTATCCAGCCCCTACCACGACCCTGAACACCCGTTGAGGAGGGCGCTGGAGGTCGAGGAGGCTTTGACGAAGGAGGGAAGTTAAGATGAGTGAAGGTGAGAGATGGGCCATCATCCGCATATTCAGCAGCTTCAACAACACCATAATCCACATGACCGACCTGACCGGCGCCGAGACCCTCGGCATCGCCAGCGGCGGCATGTTCGTGAAGGCGGACAGGCTCAAGCCCAGCCCCTACGCCGCCATGAAGGCGGCACAGCAGATCACCGACATCGCCAGAGACAGGGGCATCAACGCCATCCACATAAAGGTGAGGGCGCCCGGCGGCATAGGAAGCAAGACCCCTGGACCCGGCGCTCAGTCGGCCATCAGGATACTAGCCAGAAGCGGCTTCAGGATAGGAAGGATCGAGGAGACCACACCCATCCCCCACGACGGCACAAGGAAGCCGGGCGGCAGAAGAGGCAGAAGGCCCTAGGAGCCCGGATAACCTTGAAGACTAAGGTCGTCAGCCTCGACGAGGAAACCATAAGGTTCCTGGTGGAGGACGTGGACGTCTCCTTCGCGAACTCCCTGCGCCGCACCATGGTGGCAGAGGTGCCCATGATGGTAGTCGAAGACATATTCTATTTCGACAACTCAAGCCTCGTCCCGGACGAGGTGCTGGCCCACCGCGTAGGGCTCGTGCCCCTCAAGACCAACCTTGAGAGCTACGTGCTCCCCGAGGAGTGCGACTGCAACGCTGAGCTCGGGTGCCCCAAGTGCAGGGCCGTGCTGACCATGGACGTCGAGGCTGGGGACGACACCATGACCGTCTACAGCGGCGAACTGATACCGGAGGACCCGTCCATCGCACCCGTGAGCAACCGCATACCCCTCGCCAAGCTGGCGCCGGGGCAGGCAATAAAGTTCGAGGCCTACGCCCAGCTGGGCCAGGGCAAGGTGCACGCCAAGTGGAGCCCCGTCTCCATGTGCGTCTACCAGAACGTCGCGGTCGTCGAAGTGAAGGACGAGGCCGCCACCAACAAGTGCTTGGAAGCCTGCGGCGACGGGATCGCCACCCTAGACGGAGGAATGTTAAAGATAATCGACATCCAGGGCTTCGAGAGGCACGCCCCCTGCAGGGAGCATGTGAGCCACGAGGAGATCATGGAGGGACTCAAGCAAGACGAGTTCCTGTTCACCGTCGAGTCAAACGGAGGCCTACCGCCCGAGCGAATCGTTAAAGAGGCGGTGAAGATGCTCAAGGGGAAGCTCAGCGTCCTAGGCGACAAGATCGAGGCGGACGAGATACACGACGAGATCAGCGACTTCGAGCTGCCCGAGATAGACGAGGGCAGGCTCTACAGCGTGGGCTCGGGAGACTACGACGAAGACGAGGAAGGAGACGAGGAATTCCAGGGAGATGACGTAGCGTAATGATGAATCAGACACTCAAGGACACCATAGAGGCGTTGAAGACGGCCTCGGATGAGACGGGTAAAGCCGTATGGGGGGCGCTCGCGGAGGAGCTGGACAAGCCCAAGCGTAGAAGGGTCGCCGTGAACCTGAGCCGCATCAACAGATACACAGCGGAGGGCGAGGTGGTGGCCGTGCCGGGGAAGGTGCTGGCCGCGGGAAGCCTCAGCAAGCCGTTGAAGGTGGCGGCATTCAGCTTCAGCGAAGGAGCCCTGGAAAAGATAGGCATGGCGAAGGGCGAGGCCATGACCCTCACCGAGCTCATCGATTCGGGGATCGAGCCCAGCAAGATTCGCATAATGAAGTAGCTCGAACCACCTTCTATCTATTACTGTTATCAACTAGCTGGAAAAAGGTTTTAGAGAAGGGTTCTAAGCTTCAGCAGGGCGTCCACGTAGTCCCTCGGCGATACGCCGGGGCTCTGGGGCTTGTTTGCCTCGTAGAACCTT
This sequence comes from uncultured Candidatus Bathyarchaeia archaeon, assembly GCA_964513225.1. GTDB lineage: Archaea > Thermoproteota > Bathyarchaeia > TCS64 > TCS64 > RBG-16-57-9. The sequence continues at coordinate 2,876 of CAZEMD010000207.1, forward strand.
GTTATCTTTTCGAGGAGCTCTTCCTCTTCTAGGTGGGCTCCCATCAGCTCCGCCTCTAGGCTCCTTACGGCCTCCTTGGGGATCACGAAAATGTCTCCCGTGATCTGTAGGTCAAGTATCTTGTTCCCCATGACCTCGGCCCTGAGCCTTATCAGCTTCCCCGCCTTGTGATCCGTCTCGACGACCTTGACGTCGTGGGCGATCTTCACTGCACGCCCGGGTCTGCCACGGGGGGCCTCCATGTACAGCCACTCCCGGCTGGTGTGCCGGGGCTTGGTCTCCTCGGCGTAGATACGTCGCTCCATCTCGGTGGGTTCCCCCGGAGTGAGCGTCACCCCCATGAGCTCCTGGAAGGCCTCCGTGTGGACCTCCTTGATGCGTTCAGGCGGCGGGCTCTCCCCTAGCTCCCTCTTCAGGGTGGTCACCCACTGCTCCATGCTCTTGGCCATCTTGTCCCTGAACTTCTCGTCGGGCACCCTGAGCACCCCGGCCATCTTCGGGTAGTCAAGGTCCATTATGTAGTTGCCCACGAGGATGCTGGCGGACCCGTGCATCCCGGCGCCGTTGCCGCTAATCTTACGGCCCCCCACCACCACGTCGTTGAGGGGCTTGAACTCGGCGGCCACCCCCAGCCGCCTGTATCCCTCCACCGTGACGCTGAGGGCCCTCTCGAAGAGACGGTCGACGCCGCGGGGCAAGGCCGCGCTGTTCTTGCTCACGATCTGGTAGAATATTTGGTCGCCGTCGAGGTACGTGGCTCCGCCTCCCTGGCTGCGGCGTATCACTGGCAGCCCCTCGTCTTCGGTGAACTCCAGGTCGATCTCCTTCTCCAGGTCCTGGTGGTAGCCTATGCACGCGTAGGGCGACGCCGGCTGAACAAGTATGAGGGTGTTGGGGCTGATGCCCCTGTCCACGGCCTCGGCGACGGCCTCGTAGAACGTCTGCGCCTTGTACGGCTCGGCTTTTCCCAGGTCTATTAGCCGCCAGTTCTCCAAGCGGCTATACTCCGGCCTTCTCTATCTCTTCCTTGAGCCATGCCTCGAGGGCGTCCTTGTCGGTGCCCGGGATTAGCTCCTTGAGCTCGGCGTCCAGGTTCTCCGGCTCGATCAAGGCTACCCAGCCGTCGCCGTACGGGGAGTCGTTGATGAGGCTCGGGTTGTCGGATAGACCCGGGTTGATCTCCGCCAGGGTGCCTGTGAGGGGCGTCTTCAGGCTTCCCACCCACTTGCCGCTCTCGATGCTGCCCAGGGTCTTGCCTGC
>CAZEMD010000208.1:0-4121 GCA_964513225.1 uncultured Candidatus Bathyarchaeia archaeon
GAGCGCGCCGGCGCCCCGATAACGGCTTTCACACGGATCAGCGACGAGAAGATCCAGCTCCACTCAAGTATATACGAGCCGGACGTGGTCGTGGTCCTTGACCCCACCCTTCTCGGGCCCGCCGTCGCGGAGGGCATCCAGAAAGACACGAAGCTCATAGTAAACACCGAGGAATCGGCTGACGCAGTCAGGAAGAAGCTTGGCCTAGGTAAAGTGGAGACCTGGACCGTGGACGCCACCACCCTCGCCCTGGACGTGCTGGGCAGGCCCATCACGAACACCGCGATGCTTGGCACCATAGTCAAGGCAACAAACGTGGTGAAGCTGGAGAGTCTCATCAAGGTGATCAAGACCCGTTTCGAGGGCAAGATAGGTGAGCTCAACGCGGATCTGGTGGAGAAGGCTTTCAAGGAGGCGAAGATGGGATGAGCGGGAAAAGGACGTGGCAGGAGCTGCCCAAGGGAGCGGTAAGCTACAGGCCGAGCACGGAGTACAAGACGGGCGACTGGGGCGTGGACGCGCCCAAGATCGACTACGACAAGTGCGTCAAATGCAACATGTGTCACTTCTTCTGCCCCGAGGGGTGCATCCACGTTGAGGAGGACGGGAAACCGGTGCCCGACTTGGAGTACTGCAAGGGCTGCGGCATATGTGCCAAGGAGTGCCCGGTTAAGGCGATAGAGATGGTGAGGAAGTAATGGCTCAACAGAAGCTTATGGGACTCAACGGCGACGAGGCGGTAGCCTACGCCACCAAGCAGGTGAACCCAGACGTTGTGGCTGCTTACCCCATCACCCCCCAGACGATAATCGTGGAGCGTTTCAGCGAGTACGTGGCGGACGGCGAGGTGGAGACCGAGTTCGTCCCCGTGGAGAGCGAGCACAGCGCCATGAGCAGCTGCGTGGGCGCTTCCGCCGCCGGGGCGAGGGCGTTCACCGCCACCGCCGCCAACGGGATGGCGCTCATGTGGGAGATACTCTACATAGCAAGCAGCCTCAGGCTGCCCATAGTCATGGCGCTGGCCAACAGGGCGCTCAGCGGTCCCATCAACATCCACAACGACCACAGCGACAGCATGGGCGCCCGCGACAGCGGCTGGATACAGATCTACTGCGAGAACGCCCAGGAGGTCTACGACGCCTCCATAATGGCTTGGAGGATGGGCGAGCACCTCAAGGTGCAGCTGCCGGTCATGGTGTGCCTGGACGGCTTCACACTGAGCCACACCATGGAGAACGTCATGACCCTGACAGACGAGGAGGTGCAGAGGTTCATAGGCGAGAGGCCTTTCATCACCGTCGAGGGCCACCTCGGAGAAGGCGAGTTCCGGCTCGACCCGGAGATGCCCCTCACCATGGGGCCCCTGGACCTCCAGGACTTCTACTACGAGCACAAGATGCACCAGGTGGACGCCATGGAGGAGGCGCTCAAGTACATCAAGGACATCGACCAGGAGTGGGCCGAGGTCAGCGGACGCGACTACAGCTACGTCGAGTCCTACATGATGGAGGACGCCGAGGTCGCCCTCATCGGCATGGGCTCCATGACCGGCACCATCCGCCACATTGTGGACGAGCTCCGCGCAGAAGGCACCAAGGCGGGCATGATGAAGCTAAGGCTGTTCAGGCCCTTCCCCACAGAGGAGATAAAGAAGGCCATCGGAGACACCCCTGTGCTGGGCGTCATTGAGAAGTGCATCAGCTTCGGCGCCCCCGCGAGCCCCCTCATGGAGGAGCTAATGACCGCCTACTACCACGACGAGGAGAAGCCCCTGATGGCTAACTACGTCGTCGGCCTCGGCGGCAGGGACGTGAGCCCCGACATGATCAGGGAGGCCTACGCTAGCCTGGAGAAGATACGTGAGACGGGCAAGGTGGACAAGCTTTCCACCTACATAGGAGTGAGAGGTGAGTAAAGTGAGCAAACTAACGCTGAAGGAAGCGGCGCAGATAGAGGACACCCTTACAAGCGGCCACCGGCTCTGCGCCGGGTGCGCCCACCCCATCATCGGCAGGATGATAATGAAGGCCGCCTCGGACAAGCCAACGTTCGTGACCAACGCCACGGGCTGCCTGGAGGTCGCCACCACCATCTTCCCGTTCACCAGCTGGAGGGTGCCTTGGCTCCACAACGCCTTCGAGAACGCGGCGGCCAACGCCAGCGGCATCGAGGCAACGTGGAGAGCCCACCGGCGCAAAGGCAAGGGGCCCCTCGCCAAGTACGAGGACATCAACGTAATAGCGTTCGCCGGGGACGGAGGCACCTACGACATAGGCATCCAGGCGCTAAGCGGCGCCCTGGAGCGGGGCCACCACTTCACCTACGTGCTCATGGACAACGAGGCCTACATGAACACCGGCATACAGAGGAGCGGCGGTACGCCCCTCGCGGCCAGCACCACCACCAGCCCAGCCGGAAGCGTCATCCCCGGCAAGACCCAGTGGAAGAAGCCCATCATGGACATCGTCGTCGCCCACGAGATACCCTACGCGGCGACCCTGAACCCTGCGTGGCCCCAGGACGTGCTGGACAAGTGCAGGAAGAACTTCAGCATCGAGGGACCCAAGTTCCTGCACGCGTTCATCGCGTGCACAAGGGGCTGGAGGTACCCCACCTCCGACACCATCAGCATCTCAAGGCTCGCCACCCAGACATGCGTGTTCCCCCTCTACGAGGTGGAGCGCGTCGACGGTTGGCCCGTGTACAAGCTCAGCGGCCCCAGCGCAGCCATAGCGCGTAGGCCCGCGAGCAAGAAGCCGGTGGAGGACTACCTGAAGACCCAGGGAAGGTTCCGCCACCTGTTCAGGCCCGAACCCAACACGGAGCTGCTTAAGGCCATCCAGGAAGGCGTCGACCACCGATGGGAGATGCTGCTCGAGAAGTGCGAGTAGCCTCAACCCCCTTTTATTATTCATATATTCTTAGAAGAACCAGGACCTCTGCCACGCCCAGTATGCCCGGTATCAGCAGCATGTTGAGCAGGTTGTACCCCGTCCAGAAGCACAGTATCCATATGAGGCTCGTGGAGACGCTGGACGGCAATGGGAGATCGTCCTCGAACCCGGTTAAAAGATAAAACAGCGCCGCGTACACGAAGCCCGTCACGACCCAGCCGAGGAAGTTCACCAGGGGCACGCCGTAGTAGACCCCGGGGTCTGTCCACCCCCAGAACCCGGTGTGGACGGCCGCCGGGTCGATCACCAGGTCTATGGACACGTTCACCAACGTTGAAAAAAACGCGAACCTGGTGAGGCTGCGTCCGCTGAATCTGCCTGCAACGGTCATCGCCCCGAGCAGGATTGGCGTATAGGCGAAGCTCACCGAGGCGGGGACGAGCCCCAGCACGGTGTAGCCCAGAAGCCCGGAGTAATGGAACTCGCCGTAGGGGAAGCCGGTCCACACGGCGAGGGCCTCGACGAGCAGAGGCAGGACGCTGAGGACGATCAGAGCGGGTAGCCCCCTCTTGGCTCCCGTGTACCTCAGGAGGCTGACGTACGAAGGCAGCGCAAAGATCGCGATGAAGACGGCCGACAGCGAACCGAAGGGGGCCGCCGACGCGAACCGTACCATGAAGTAACTCGAAACGAAGAAAACCGCGCCTAAAACGGCTACCAGTTTCTTCTCCATGATGGGTAGATGTCGAACCTTCATAGAAAAACCATTCCCAGCGGGTCACATGAACAATTGTGAAGGTATATTAATTGCCGTCTAAGGAACGCTCATATGCTTGTAACAGTCATCGGGGCCGGTTTCGGCGGCTTATCCGCCGCGGCGCTCCTCGCCAAACAGGGGCACGACGTCACCCTGCTGGAGAAGCTGGGCAGCCCCGGCGGAAGGGCGCGGGTGCTCAGGGAGAAGGGGTACAGCTTCGACATGGGTCCAAGCTGGTATCTTATGCCCGACGTCTTCGAGAAGTTCTTCGAGGAGTTCGACAGAAAGCCCGGTGACTACTACGACCTCATCCGTATAGACCCTTCCTACAGGATATTCTTCGACGGCGAGACCGTCACGGACGTCTCGGCCTCCCTGGAGGAGAACTACGGGCTCTTCGACGGCTTCGAGGAGGACGGCGGCGAGAAGCTGCGCAGGTACCTGGAGCAGGCGGAGCGCCACTACAGGCT
>CAZEMD010000209.1:0-4110 GCA_964513225.1 uncultured Candidatus Bathyarchaeia archaeon
CGGAGCTCCTCCAGTTCACGCGTGATCCGGTCATAAGGCCCAAGGTCAGGGTCCTAGTCCCCCACCAGTATCACCCCCTGTACATGGAGTCTGAGAGCTACCTGACGTCCGTGTATCAGGAGTTGATGGCGACACATGGCCACGTGTATCCCTATGATCCTAGGAACGAGGCGCATAGGACGCCCGAGTACATCGCGCTCATGATGATGGGAGCCTATCGTCTGTACAGGCTGGCTCACCTGCCTGAGATGAGCGCGGATCAGTAGGTCTAATATATTAGACCAAAACGAAATGTTTAAAACAGATTGAAATAACCGTATTTACAGGTGCCGAAATGACCCTGAAGCCAGACATCAAGGTGATGAGGATGATCAAAGCCCTGGACAGCCCAACTCGGATGCAGATAGTCAACCTCATCGTCAACTCCTCCGCCGTCTCCTTCACGGGCATACGGGAACACCTGGAGACATTGACAGGAAAGACCATCAGCAAGGGAACCCTCGCATACCACCTGGACATACTGGTTCAGGGAAACATACTGACGAGGGAGCTCTCCCGGAACCCCGACAGGACATACTCCACCTACGAAACGACGGAAGAAGCAAAAAAGACGCTCACAGCACTAGGAATACTCATCGAACACGAGAAAAAAGAACCAGCAACCCCCCAGTAAACTAGGCATAACCTCCCCCACGACAACCCTCGTCGGGAGCATGAGGTGCCAGCCGGTGTCGTCGGGGTCAAATGGGTTGGGTATGTTTGTGCAGACGCCCCCGCCGAAGCTTTGTGTCCCCCCGGCGTCGTTCAGCGCCTTGAAGAGCTCCTCGACGTCCTCCAGATTCATGTGCGGGCCTTGAGTGAGGCCTCATACAACATGGACGCAGGTATTTGAACAATAGAGGCGGCTGAAAACCAGTTAAAGTATGTTAATGCCTAGGTTCCTGCTCCTCTTTCTCATCCTTATTGAACAGCCAGCTCCAGTCCCCGCTCAGCGCTCTGTGACTCGGGATAAGCAGTAAGGAGTTCATGGGGCGCACGAGCCTCTCCCTGTCCTTCATGGCCGTGGCTCGCATACCCAGCGCGGAGGCCACCATGACGAGGCAAGAGGCGGCGAAGAACAGCCACTCAAGCAGCATGTCCACCGATCCTGATAACTTACCTGCAGATAAAGATAACTCACCACGAATCCATACACGGGAGACGCCCTTTAACGGCCTCAAGCCTCTCCTCGAACCTGTAGAGGCCCTGGTTGCCCCGCCGGAGGGTGCCGAGGGTAGCCGTGGCGTCGCCTGGCCTCTCCAAGAAAGCGTCCAAGTTCTCCCTGACATGTGTTTTGCCCTAGATGGCCGTAATAGATCTTTTTGAAAAACCCCTATAAACATAGAAAGAGGAGTGGGCGTCACCATATAGTGCGATGAGGCTGCGTTCAAACAGCAAATCGCAGGCCAAATCATCTCGAAACTGCTCCAAGAATATCCCATGGAAACAAGAAAAATATTCCAACTCAGGTAGAAGTGAGAACCAAGGCTCAACCTCTACATCTATCAGGAGATATACTAAACTCTCACAACGGCTCTACCCAATCAATAACATTCTCTGCAAGGTTGATGATAGCCAGAGGCTTAATGAGACGAGCTTAATTCAGTAACTATCTGATGTGCATCAAGACAATGATAATCATCCACATACTCACCGGATATGCTCCTAATCGCCGATAAAAGTATCTCCGGGTCAACCGGTTTAAGAAACACCCTGTAGACATCGTATTCGAGCTCCTCGACCGCCTTTATAACCTGAGGCCAGCCAGAAAGAAAGATAACGCTAAAGCTATCGTCAATCTTTTTCAATTCCCTCACGATCTGGTCGCCGGTCTGCTCGGGTAAAATATAGTCCATGATCACGACTTGGATATCGTTCTCAGTGAGAAACACCTTCGCCTGGGCCCCGTCACACGCCGTATAGACCTTATAGTCTTCAGTCTCGAGTATCAGCTTGATGCTCGCCAGCACATCGACGTCGTCGTCTACGATTAAGATGCTTCCCTGCATCGTCCATTGCTCGATTACTGTCTATTTATGAAATGTGTAGAACAATTCTATGAATGTCTGTCGAACGAGTCACCGGAACGGGTCTTCGATGATATCGTACATCCTTAACCTAAACTGTTCGTCGTCGTACAATTTTTGATTTAACTGTCTCCTTAACTCGTATAGCATGGGCTTCTCTTCGTTGATCGCTGTTCTATGTCTCTCTTTCATGACACGTGAGCCTCTACAACGTTTATATAAATATGATGAAATCAGGCACTATATCTTTAATCTAGATATATAGACCAAAGATATGATCCCCAACAATCTCTGTCTTCGACATCCTATACCTCAAGATTCTTCTCGAACCCGTAGAGGCCCTCGTTATCCCCACCTGAGGCCGCCGAGATGTCACCCCCGCCGCCTTCTAAGCTATTAGGAAGAACATTTAGCGTGTGTATCATCGCTTAAGAGTATTGAACACGCACACGAACCATTGATCGCGATAAACAAACAAGGCCACTTAAGATCATGGCGAATGCTAAAAGCTGGTTTGATAAGGGAATTTCCTGCCTCGCCGTATACCTACCCCTAACAGGGGAGTTCGACTTCATCGTGAGAATCACGTCGTCTCCACGTTCAAGCACCAACTCATATTGTACGCAATCACAGACATAGTCCCCGTCCCAGTAGAGCTTAACCGTGTCATTGGCGTAAAGGGATAGATGGAGCCTAGAATAGGCGGACCAGGGCAATTGAGCGGAATAGTTGTTATATTCACCCAGCGTGAACCCCTCCCCGCCTCCATGAAACGGCACAAGCCGTGGGAACATGCCGTATAGAAATATCAAGTATGCTGATCCTACGAGAAGCAGCGACAAGGAGAGGATAACCGGCAAGACAGTCTTCGACTTCTCCGAGTACAAAAGACTCCAATTATTAGCATTTCCTTACAGTTCTATTATGAGTATCGCTAACACATGTCAAACGTAGCGAGTTATCCAAGTCGGGGAAGATGTTGTTCAACCACCCCGAGGGCACCCACGACGAGACGGCCTAAGTTTTCGCGGAAGTTATTTCTAATGAATCCGATAGATAGTAGCTAGGCGATTCAATGGTTTACGGTTGGTCCGGCAAGACCCTCCAGGTGGACCTATCCACCGGGAAGACATCCACCGCCCCCTGGGACAACGACGCGAAACGGTTCCTAGGCGGCAGAGGCGGCAACGCCTGGCTGTTCTGGCTGCACAGCAAGGCGAACCAGGACCCCTACGACCCCGACGCCCCCGTGATATTCGGCTCCGGGGCGCTGGCGGGCACCGGCCTCATAGGCACCAGCAGGATGGAGGTCACCGTGGTCTCCGCAGCCAAGACGGAGAGCCACAGCCTCGGCAACGTGGGCATGGGCAGCACCTGGGCGCCCGAGCTCAAGTTCGCCGGTTACGACAACATAGTCATCAAGGGCAGGTCAGAGAAGCCCGTATACCTCAACGTATACAACGACGAGGTCGAGATCAGGGACGCGTCCATCGTCTGGGGGAAGGGCACCTTCGACACCGAGACCCTTCTCAAGGAGGAGGTGGACGACATGGACGCCCAGGTTGCCTGCATAGGACCCGCGGGCGAGAACCTGGCGGTCCAAGCCACCGTGGAGCACGGGTACAGGAGCGGCACCCCGGTGGGCGCGTCGGTAGGCGCCAAGAAGCTCAAGGCCGTCGTCGTCCGGGGCACAGGCGCCGTCAACGTCCACGACCCCGAGGCCATACTAGAGCACAACAGGAGGCTCGTGGAGACGGTGAGGGACACCGAGAAGCGGCTGGGTGAGGCCATCCCCCGCAGCGACGGAAAGGACGCCTACCTCCAAGGCTTCCTCGTGGGCGACGCCGGCGTCGTGGGCAACTACGAGAGCCACGCGTGGAGGGACCGCCCCGACATAAGGAAGGCGTACGAGGAGAACTACCTGGGCGAGTACTTCGAGAAGAACATAGGGTGCTTCGGCTGCCCGTTCCCGTGCCAGCCCCTCTTCGACCTACCCGGAGAGGGCGCCTGCATCTGGAGGTGCTACCCCACATACTGGCCGTGG
>CAZEMD010000210.1:0-4090 GCA_964513225.1 uncultured Candidatus Bathyarchaeia archaeon
CTTTTTCCGCGTCTTCAAACTTTGAACGGAAACCCATTCCTTACACCATTTTAGACACCCATCTCCTTTACGCGCTTAATATATCTTTGGGTATACGGGGATAGAAAATTATACTAAAGATGCAACACCTCCCTCATTGATGTTTTATGCGGCCACGGGGGTCAGGTAAGGTAGGAGGATGAGACCCTGCCCCTGGTGAAGACCATGTGCGCCCGGGACTGCCCGGACGCCTGCTTCCTCGACGTCGAGGTCAGGGACGGCGTCGTGGTCTCCGTGAGGGCGAGCAACGAGAACCCCGTGACCGCAGGCATAACGTGCCCCAGGGCCCTCGGCGACCCCCAGCGGCTCTACAGCATGGACAGGGTGCTGAACCCCTACGTCAGGGAGACCCGGGAGGGGCAACGGTTCAAGCTGTCCACGTGGGACGACGCCCTGGACCTAGTGGCCCGGCGGCTCAGGGAGACGCTGGACAGGGGCGGCCCCGAGTCCGTGCTGCTTCTCGACTACTACGGCAACACTGGGCTCCTGTCAAGCCGTTTCAGCAGGCGGCTGTGGACGGCGCTGGGCGCCACGCGCACCGATGGGGCGGTGTGCTCCGCGTCGGGTCACGCCGCCCTGGGGCTCCACTACGGCCTCAGCTACGGCGTGGAGCCTGAGGCGCTGCTGGACCGGAAGATCATCGTGTTCTGGGGGTTCAACGCCAAGAACAGCAGCCCCCACACGTGGGCGCTGGCGCTAAGGGCCAGGAGGGAGAACGACGCCGCCATAGTGGTGGTTGACCCCCGTCGATCCGAGTCCACGTCCATGGCGGACCTGTGGCTGTACCCGGCGCCGGGTAGCGACGTCGCCCTCTGCTACGGCCTGGCTAGGCACCTCATCGCGGGCGGCCACGTGGACATGGGCTTCATCGCGGAGCGCTGCTCGGGCTACGAGGCGTACGCCGAGGAGGCCATGAGGTGGACGCCGGACCGGGTCGAGGTGGTGACCGGCGTCTCACATACGGGCGTGGAGTCCCTGGGCGACGCCCTGGTCGAGTACGGGGCCCCCGTCTTCATGATGGGCATCGGCCTCAACAAGGGCCTCCAGGGCGCCGAGTCCGTGAGGGCTGTCTCCCTCATCCCGGCGCTCCTCGGGGAGAGCCGCGGCTTCTACTACACCAACAGCAGGGGCAGGTACCTCTCCGGGGACCTGGAGGGGAAGACGCTCACAGGCACAGCCCCCCGCGTGGTGAGCCAGATATCCGTGGGAGAGAGGCTCAAGGCCGGCGAGTACCGCTTCGTCTACGTCCAGGGCATGAACCCGATCCTCACGCTACCCGACTCGGGCAGCGTCATGGCCGGGCTGACTCGCGACGACGTGTTCCTCGTGGTTCACGACACCCACCTCACCGAGACGTGCCGCCTCGCTGACGTCGTCCTCCCCGCCGCCACCTACCTGGAGAAGGACGACATAGTGCTGAGCGACTCCCACCCCTACGTCAGGAAGGCGTGCAAGGCCGTGGAGCCCTGGGGGAGGAGCCGCTGCGAGGTGTGGGCGATGAGGGAGCTCGCCCGCCGCCTCGACATCGGGGAGGAGTGGGTGTACGGCGACCCGTGGGCCGAGGCAGGCCGATTCTTGGAGGAGGCGTTCACCGGGGGCGGCTACCGGGACCTGATGGACGGTTCCACGGTGAGGCTCCGTATGAGGCCCCTCGACGAGTACCAGACCCCCTCCGGCAGACTAGAGTTCTTCTCCTCGGCGGCAGGAGACGTCGTGTCGCCCCTGCCCTCCCAGATGGACCTCAGCCGCGCCCCGGACGAGTACGTCCTCATCAGCAGCAGCCTCCCGAAGTACACTCACACCCAGTTCAGGGACGTGTACGGGGAGATACCCCTCCGGGTCTGGGTGAACCCCGTGGACGCGGAGAGACACGGCGTCGAAGAAGGCTCAGAGGTGACCCTGTTCAACGAAAACGGGAGAATCAGGCTCACCGCCTTCGTCACGGACCATGTGCCCCGGGGGGTGCTATGGGCGCCGAGGCAGCTGGTAGACGGGGAAGGCAACCTGCAGAACTCCCTGACCCCGGGGGTGCCGCAGCTGATAGGCGGCGGCCCCGGCTACAACTCCACCAGGGTGAGGATCCTCTAGGGCAAGCTATTTCACGCCTGCGCCCCGAGTATGTCACCGGTGAACCGTTTGAAGATGCTAGATGACATACGTGTACTCGACCTGACCCAGTTCTGGTTCGGGCCGTTCTGCACCATGATGCTCGCGGACATGGGGGCCGAGGTCATAAGAGTCGAGCCCCCCTGGGGGAGCCCGGACAGGGTCGCCGACGCCTACATGGTGGGAGGCAGCAGCTACACGTTCCACCAGCTGAACCTCAACAAGAAGGGGCTCACCCTCAACCTGAAGACAGAGGAGGGGCTGCGGGTCTTCAAGGAGCTGGTGCCCCTGTCGGACGTGGTGGTCCAGAACTTCAGGCCCGGCACCATGGAGCGGCTGGGGCTGGGCTACGACACCCTCAGGGAGCTGAACCCACGTATCATCTACGCTGCCCTCAGCGGGTTCGGCCAGACGGGTCCCTACCGTGAGAGGCCGTCCTTCGCCCCCATAGCGGAGGCCATGAGCGGCCACAGCAGGCTCACGGGGGACGAGGTCGACCCGGAGGGGCCGCCCATCGAGATGGCTCAGGCGTACGGCGACCTGGGCCCCGCGCTGTTCGCGGCCATGAGCGTGGTGGCGGCGATAAGGCACAGGGACCGCACCGGCGTGGGGCAGATGATCGACGTGGCCCAGCTGGACTGCATGGCCGCCCTGAACATGGCCATCACCGGTTACAGCCTCTCGGGTATGCTCCTGTGGCAGATAAAGGAGAAGTACCCCCTGGGACGGGGTTTCGGCGGCCTGCTGCGGGCGGGCGACGGCGGCTGGGTCAGGCTGGCCAGCTTCAGCCCCCGGCTTATCGACAGCCTCAGGGAGCACATGGGCGTCGAGGAGGTGACCATGGAGGCGATCAGGGAGAGGGTCGCCGACATGACCCGGGACGAGGCGGTGCAGTACTTCGTGGACGCCAAGGTGCCCGTGGCCCCGGTGTACAACGTCGACGACGTGGTAAGGGACCCTCACCTCAAGTCGAGGGGCATGTTCGTGGAGGTAAGCCACAGGGCCGCCGGCAAGGTGAAGGTGGTGAACTTCCCCGTCAAGTTCAGCGAGACGCCGTGCGAGGTGAGGGAAGCTGCGCCGGTCATCGGCCAGCACGACGAGACTATCCTTAGGGACGTCCTGGGCTACGACGAGTCCAAGATCGATGAGCTCAGGAAAGCCAACGCCATAATGGAGCGATTGGGATGAGGTTCAAGGCAGAGGTCTTCGACAGGTACCCGGGAGCCAACATAGGCGTCTTGACCGCCAACGGCATAACGGTCGTGCCCGGTGACCCGGGTCTCGATGGGATCAAGAACGAGGCTCTTTTCCTCGCCGAGGAGAAGATAGGCGGCAGGCCTGTTACGAGGCACCCGTTCATCGCGTCCTGGAGGGAGATGTACCGCAGCTTCGGCACCAAGCCCGGGGACTACAGGCCGTCCGCGGAGGCCCTGGTGAGGAGGGCGTTGAAGACCGGAGGGCTTCCGACGATAAACACCGCCGTTGACGCCTACAACGCCGTCTCGGTGATGCACCTGATACCCATGGGAGGGTTCGACCTCGACCGTGTGGTGGGCGACATAACGCTGCGTTTCTCTCCCGGAGGCGAGGAGTTCACCCCCCTGGGCTCCGACAAGAGGGAGGAGACCTACGTGGGGGAGGTCGTCTACGCCGACGACGAGAGAATATTGACCCGGCGTTGGAACTACAGAGACTGCGACGAGACTAAGATAACCGAGGAGACGCGGAGCGCGGTGCTGTTCATCGACGGCCCGGAGGGTGTCCCACGCTCGTCCGTCGAGGATGCTCTAAGGGATTTGGAGAAGCTGCTCACCCGGCACTGTGGAGGGATGTACGGCTCCGGGGTCGCGTGGCGAGATGAAAAAGAGGTTACCATAAGGCAATAAAGTTGGTGGGGACGCTACTTCTCCACGTTGTACTTGTCGTAGAGCTTCATGAGCAGCTT
>CAZEMD010000211.1:0-4051 GCA_964513225.1 uncultured Candidatus Bathyarchaeia archaeon
CGGCGGCGTAGAGCTGGTGCTCGAACATCATGGAGTCGCCGAACTTGCTGCGGGGGCCGCCGTGAATGTCCAGTATGGCGGGGTACTTCCTGCCTTTCTTCCAGCCGTGGGGCTTCAGTACCCATCCCTCGACGGCTGTGTCGTCCTTCTGGGTGAACTCGAACCGCTCCGCCTTCACCAGCTCCACGTTGGCCAGGAGGTGGTCGTTGAACCGGGTGAGCCGCGCCTCCTTCTCGTCGTGTATCCACATCTCCGTGGGCTGGTCCGTCCGGACTCTGGTGTACGCGATCTTGCCCTTGCTCACGCTGAACTCCTCGACGCTATAGTCGCCGGAGACCACCGGGTCGATGTGGCCCTGCTCGGCCTGGACCCTGTAGACGCCGAACCTGCTGCTGTCCGAGACCGGGAAATAGATCATGGGTCCCTCCCAGACCGGCGCCGGCAGGCCCGTGTGGGGGCTCCTCAGGTCGTAGTAGTGGCGGCGGCTGCAGCCCCGGTCCAGGCTCTCCGTGAGGTCGGTGACCTCTGTCTTCTTCAGGTCTAGGACGTGGACCCCCCAGTGGGTGGGGTAACCGTGGCTGCCGTTGTGCCCCAGCACGGCTATCTGGCTGTCGTCCACCGACCAGCATATGGCCGATATGGAGTAGCCGCCCAGGGCCCGCTCGTGTTTCCCGGTGGCTATGTCGTAGACGTAGAGGTCCGACTCGCTGGGCCGTAGATCGTTTGCTGATTTGGCGTAGGCCACCCTGCCGCCCAGGTTCCCGGGCGCGTAGCACTGGACGCTCTCGTCGCCGTGGGTGAGCTGCGTCACTATGCCGCTGTTCACGTCCACGACGTGGAGCTGCTTGGTCCGGTGGTAGGTCCAGCCCTCGGCGTTGTACCAGATGGGTATCCTGTCGATGACCCTGACCTCGGTGTCCTCCTCGCCTACTTCGGAGACGAAGTAGACCTTGGTGCCGTACATGTTCCACGCGGGGCTGGACACGCCTCCCCTGATTTTCGCTATGAGCCGGGGCTCCCCTCCCCATACCTGGGTCACCCAGAGGCCCTTACCCTTCTCTTCTTCATCCATGCCGCGGCGGCTGGTGAACAGTATCTGCTGGCCGTTGGGGCTCCACCTGGGGTCTGTTGGGTTTCCTCCGCCGTAGAAACGGATGGGGTACCCGTTACCGCTGTCTATGACCCATATGGTGTTGACGTACTCGTCGTCCTGCGGCCTCGTGACCACGAAGGCCAGCTTGGATGAGTCAGGGCTCAGCTCTGGGCTGCTGATCATGTTGAAGTTCGTCAGGTCGTCAAGCTCCAGTCTACGCGCCAATGCACTCGCCTTCCAACACGGAAGATTAACTCAAACAAGATATTAATGATAGGGATGCGTGTTCCATGTTCTCGGGGTTTGAAGTAGAAAAAACCAGCGCAGAAACCACGATTTGATGATAATCAACTCGCTGACGAGGCTCGTTCAGGGTTTTCAGGTTCCAGTAAAATTTCCTTCTTCGCTTAAACCCGCGATGCCCCAGCTTATATGTCCCGTCAAGGATATTCTCCGTCGTGAACGCCATGAAGGTCCTCGTCGTAGGCCACGGAGCCCGTGAACACGCCATAGCCAAGAAGCTGGCCCAGGAAGACTTGGAGCTGGTGGCGGCCATGTCCCGGCTCAACCCGGGGATAGCCTCCCTCTCCGAGAGGGTCGAGGTGTTCGACATAGACGACCCCGCTGAGTACGGGAGGTTCAAAGGCGTGGACTTGGCCTTCGTGGGGCCCGAGGCCCCCCTCGCCACGGGCGTCTCGGACAGGCTCTGGGAGCTGGGGGTGCCCGTGGTCGGGCCCCGGAGGGCCCTGGCCAAGCTGGAGTGGAGCAAGGCTTACACCAGGGAGGTGATGCAGAGCCACGGCATACAGGGGAACCCCGATTTCATGGTATGCAGAAACGCCGAGGACGTTGACGCGTTCATGAAGGAGCACAGGGAGGTCGCCGTGAAGCCCGACGTGCTCACCGGGGGCAAAGGCGTCAAGGTGACGGGCGACCACCTGAGAAGCGCCGAGGAGGCCAAGGGCTACGCTTTGGAGAGGCTGAAAAGCGACGGGCTCGTGGTTCTGGAGGAGAAGCTCGTGGGCCGGGAGTTCACGCTGCAGGCGTTCACCGACGGGAGACGCGTCGAGGTGATGCCCCTGGTCCGGGACTTCAAGAGGGCGTACGACGGGGACATGGGGCCCAACACCGGCAGCATGGGGAGCTTCAGCTGCCCCGACCACGGCTTGCCTGACCTGCCGCCAAAGGTAGTGGAGGAAGGCATCGATATCATGGAGAGGACCGTGGAGGCCATGGCCGGCGACGTGGGCCCATACCAGGGGGTCCTGTACGGCGGCTTCATGAACACCGATAAGGGCGTCTACCTCGTCGAGTACAACTCCAGGTTCGGGGACCCCGAGGCCATAAACGTGCTGGCGCTCCTCGAGACGCCCCTCACCGAGGTCGGCTTCGGCGTCGCCGAGGGAAGCCTCCCGGAGACCAGGTTCGCCGAGAAAGCCACCGTCTGCGTCTACATCACCCCCGAGGGGTACCCCGTCAACCCTCTCAGGGACCAGCCCATGGAGATCGGTGAGATCAGGCACAGCGAGCTATACTACGCGTCTGTCTACGACGACAACGGCGTCGTCAAGACCACCGGCAGCCGCTCCGTGGCCCTGCTGGGCAGGGGGGGAACGGTCCAGGAGGCCCGGGAACAGGTCTACATGGACGTGGGAAGCATCAGGGGCAGGCTTCACTACCGCACAGACATCGCCGCGCCCACGTATCTAAGCTTTTAAGAACCAATCCAATCCATATGTTGGGGAGAAACCCTGGTAGCCCAAGACACCAAGCTGGCGGAGCTAGAGGCGCTGCTGTACGCGGCGGGGCGGCCCCTGAGCCTCACCAACATAGTTACATTGCTGAAGCTCGAGGACGAGCTTGAGGCGTCTAGGCTGGTGGACAAGCTTAGCGAGGTCTACGGGGAAGACCCCACGGCACTGGAGATTAAGCGGCTTCCCAGGGAGAAGGTGGTTCTCCAGCTCAAGTCGGACTACACGAAGCCCGCGAGCAAGTACAGCATGAAGCCCCTGCTCACCGCTGGGCCGCTGAGGACGCTCTCCTACATAGCTTACTATCAGCCGGTGGAGCAGCGGGAGGTGGCGGAGGCCCGGGGCAGCCACGCGTACAGACACCTCAAGCAGCTTGAGGAGATGGGGCTCATCACCAGGAAGAAGCACGGCCGCACCAGGATTATCAGGACGACGCAGGACTTCGCGGACAGCGTGGGGCTGAGCACGGACAGGACCAACATGAGGAGGCAGCTGCGTAGCATCTTCAGGAGGCTGGAGCTGGACCAGATGGAGAAGAAGTAGTTGTCCCGGAATAGCAGATCTCTGGTAGTGGCGGTCGTCCTCGTCCTCGCCGCCGCGTTGTTCTCGGTTCAGCAGGGCTTCCTAGACCCGTTCCTCGACGGAGGCGACGGCGGAGCCGACGGCGAGCAGGAGCCGACGCCGGAGACGGTCATCAAGGTGGCTGCGTTCAACATCCAGGTCTTCGGCAGGACCAAGCGGGGCAAGCCGGAGGTCATGGATATCCTCGTGGACGTGGCCAGGGAGTTCGACGTCATGCTGGTCCAGGAGATACGGGACAGCAGCGGCGAGACCGCCCCCGAGTACCTCGACCTCATCAACGGCGGCGACGCCAGCTACGCCTACGTCGAGAGCGAGAGGCTTGGCAGATCCACCAGCAAGGAGTCGTACGCTATCTACTGGGACACCGGGACCGTGGAGTACGTGGAGGGCTCGGCGTACGTGTACAACGACACGGGCGATGTCTTCGAGAGGGAGCCCTATGTGGCCTCGTTCAGGTCGGGCGGCTTCGACTTCACACTGGTGGGCATCCACGTCAAGCCCGACGACGCTGTACACGAGATCGGGAACCTCACTGTAGTGGTCGCCAGCATACTCTCGTCGAACCCGGGGGAGGGCGACGTCATCGTCATGGGGGACTTCAACGCAGACGGAGGCTACTTCGACG
>CAZEMD010000212.1:0-4040 GCA_964513225.1 uncultured Candidatus Bathyarchaeia archaeon
TCTATGACTTGACTAAGTTTTTCGAGTATCCTCTCTTTCGCAATTTCAGTCGTTATTCTATTTCTAGGCATTTTCATTTATATAATATGAATTGAAGTTTTTTAACATTATGTATATATATGTTTTATAGAGATTATTTTATCAGAATATTTCTCCTGTATTTATTTTTCAGTTGTCTAATCGACACAATTCCTTCGGCCCCCGCCTCGTAGGGCTCAGAGCATGTATGGATAGATGATTTAGAGTACGGTTCACAGATTTATGGCCCAGAATCATCTTTTTTTCCTGAAAAGACTGAATTTTAAATACCTTTAATAGAACAGCGCCCTATCTACTAGTCGCATAGCGTTCTTCGTTTTAGCGAACTGATTAACGCTGCTAAAAGGTAGAGAACATCATGACAAACGAAAATACGGTATTCATCGGCCGTAAACCGATACTAAACTACTGCACAGCCGTCCTCGAGGTGCTGAGAAACAGTGAAACAGTCACCATGAAGGCCCGGGGAGCGGCGATAAGCACCGCCGTGGACGTGGCCGAGGTCACCAGAAACAGGTTCTTGGTCAACCTCAAGGTGGACTCCATCGAGATAGGGACCGAGGAGCTGACCAACGAAGAGGGGAGGCCTAGGAACGTCAGCACCATAAAGATAGTGATGAATAACACCAAGTGATAGGAGGAGAAAGAAAGTGAAAGGAAAAATCAAGAAATACCTGTCGTATAGAGGATACGGGTTCATAGAAGTCGAAGACAACGAGAAGGACATCTTCTTCCACTCATCGAACTTTCAACCCACGGAGATCCCGCAACAGGGAAAGGAAGTAGAGTTCAGGGTAATAGACACCCCAAAGGGGAAGGAAGCCGTCGACGTCAAGGTGGTGCCTCCCGACGCCGAGGAGGCTTCGGAGGAGCCCGTAGACGTCAAGGTGGGGCCTCCCGACGCCGAGGAGGCCTCGGGGGAGCCCGCCGAGATGGAGCAGAAGCCTGAAAGCGCATCGGACCTAGATGAGCTGAACGGCGTCGGGCCCAAGTACAGGGAGCTGTTGACGGCCGCCGGAGTAAAAACCATCAAAGAGATCACAGAGTACGCCCCCGAGGTCCTTTTAGCCAACCTTATGGCGGTCAACGAGATCCAAGGAATAACCAAGCGGCCGCCGACGCTGGACGTAGTCAAAGAATGGATAAAGACCGCCAGCGAACAGAGCTAGGTACACTGTTGGAGTCTTCCCGGGTATCTGAAGCTAGGAGGTGAGAGAAGTACCCACACACGGATCGCTGACCAAGGCCGGCAAGGTACGGGCGCAGACCCCCCAAGTAGATAATACCAGCAAATCGAAGAGTATTGGACCCTTGAGGAAGAACCGCCAAAACTACCATTCGAGGATATTGTACCGGCCAGACGATAGGCGATACAGAAGAAGACGCTGAACCCCGGTGTTATCTATTTCACCGTATTTTACTTCATATGCAGGCATTCTAGTCTTAATATACGCCCCACAGAGCGGTAAAATCTAGGCTTAGGGTTATCTGTGTTTTAATATTACGGTTCCTTTGGTTTGTTGGTATTAATTATGCCTAAGGTGACAGTCGATCTCGAAAAGTGTTCAGGCGCAGGAGTGTGCAAGAGCGTATGCCCGATGGACGTCTACGATCTCGTGGAGATGCCCGAGTACGGAGACGAGACTAAGGCAGATCCGGCCCGGATGGAGGACTGCATAATGTGTATGGCGTGCGTAGACAGTTGCCCCGAGCAAGCGATAACCGTGGAAGAAGAGTAACTTGCACATGGAGGCGTATCCATGAAGCCCATAGGCCCCTTGATGTGGGAGCACAGGATAATCGAGCGGATGGTCCCTGTGCTGGAGGAGGGGCTCAACCGTATGAAGAAGACTGGTAAGGCGGACCCCCGGTTCATAGTCTCCGCCGTGGACTTCTTCAGGACGTACGCGGACAGGACCCACCACGGCAAGGAGGAGGACATACTCTTCAAGTTGCTCGAGTCCAAGATGCTCGACGAGATCCACGCCGCGACCATGGAGGAGCTGAGGGAGGAGCACGAGTACGCCAGGGCCACCGTGGGAAGGCTGCTGGAGGGCAGGGACATGTGGTTGAGGGGGGACGACGGAGCCATCGACCACATAGGCGCAGCCTTGAAGGCTCTCGCCGAGCTCTACCCGGCTCACATAGAGAAGGAGGACAAGCGCTTCTTCTACCCTGTAATGACGTACCTCAGCGACGAGGAGCAGGACCAGATGCTGGAGAGCTTCCACAGGTTCGACAGGGCCATGATCCACGAGAGGTACAAGGACCTCGTGGAGGAGCTGACAGGCACACCCCTGCTGTTCCCCGCCTCAGAGGCTTCGCAGGATCAGCCCCCTGAGCGCGTATGCACGGTCTGCGGGTACTCATACGATCCCGCTATGGGAGACCCGGAGCACGGTGTGAGGCCGGGCACCAGGTTTGATGACCTGCCTGAGGACTGGGTCTGCCCAATATGCGGCGCATACAAGACCCTCTTCGAGTAGATAATCAAGTTTATCAGCCGTAAGGAAGATGATTATCCATGAAAGGAGAAGTCTCCGAAGAGGTATTAAGCAGGGTCCTCGACGCTTTACCCTTCGAGTTCAGCTTCGTAGACGAGGACGACCGGGTCAGGTTGTTCAACAAGAACGGCGACAGGATATTCCCCAGGTCTCCG
This sequence comes from uncultured Candidatus Bathyarchaeia archaeon, assembly GCA_964513225.1. Lineage (GTDB taxonomy): Archaea > Thermoproteota > Bathyarchaeia > TCS64 > TCS64 > RBG-16-57-9. The sequence continues at coordinate 2,699 of CAZEMD010000212.1, forward strand.
GGAGTCATAGGCAGGAGGGTGCAGGACTGTCACCCCTCTAAGAGCATTCACAAGGTTCAGCAGATCCTCGACGAGATGAAGACCGGGAAAAGAGACTCCGCCGAGTTCTGGATCGACCTCAACGACAGGAAGATCCATATACGTTACTTCGCCGTCAGGGAAGACGGGGAGTACATGGGCTGCCTCGAGGTAAGCCAGGACATTACGGATATCCAGAGGATAAAGGGAGAGAAAAGACTCCTAACCTGAGCGAGAACCCTTTTTCTTGGGCTGTCGCCTTCCTCTGTCATATGCCGTGGGTCCTTCTTGGCTGTAAACGGGTGCACCCATTAATGGAATCGTTCTACATATTCCCTATATTACCGGTGACAAACTCCATGCTGATGCAGGTAAGCATCCTCCTGGTGGACGACGACGTCGACGTACTGGCAAGCATAAAAATGATACTCGAGACCGAAGACCACAAGGTTTACACGGCGTGTAACGCGGAACAGGCGAAGGTAATCGTCAAGGAGAAAGAGGTCCACATAGTCATCATGGACTATATCTTACCCGAGCAGACCGGCGATCAGATCGTTAAAGACTTGAAGAACATCAAAGAGGATCTTAACATAATATTCCTATCCGGGTTCCCCCAGGTCTACAGGGCGGTCGAGAAACTCGGCTTCACGGTCAACAGGGTCTTCCTAAAACCCGTTAACCCCGAGTCTCTGTTGTCTGAGATAAGAAAAATATATAGAGAGTCGATAGCCCCCCACCAGCCGTTGGACATGCATCACATTCTGTATGAAATTAGATAGGGTTGGCCAGTGGAGCCATGAGACTCAGCTGTCCCCAGAGACGCTATATGGCTTTAATGAAGACATAATGTAGTGTCACTGTAAACATTAAAAATGGTGATTAATAATTCACATCATATAATGTACTACATAAAATGACGTTCATAAAAATAGTATAAATATGATCGCTGTTTCTGCATTCACAAAGGGAGGATGAGCAGTGTCTCCGTTCGAGAAACCATACCCCCCGGACCCCATAACGTACAGCCACTACGACGCCCTGGTGGACGCCCTGGAGGCACGGTTCGGCGCCGGTGCGGCGGGCTTCATCCGGGACAGGACCAATATAGTGAACAGCCGCGGCAACATCTGGGACAGGGCCCCGGGCAGCGTGCAGCAGGCCATCGACGACGTGATATCTGACGCCGGCGGCGCCGTCTGGCTGCCCAAGGGCAAGATCACGGAGACCCAGCCCTGGACCCTGGACGAGGTCTACCCGGTCCACCTGTACGGCGCCGGCATGTGCTACCACGACCTGGACTACGGCACCATGATCAGGTTCA
>CAZEMD010000213.1:0-4004 GCA_964513225.1 uncultured Candidatus Bathyarchaeia archaeon
CCTCGAACCCAGATACAACTCGAACCCCGCCAACCAAAACCCAATAAACCTATCAGAAAACAACTAAAAAACGTGGAAAGATCATAACGAAAATAATTTTAACTAAAACCAGCCACAAAACCAAGAAAAACACCATAAATAAACCCAAAAACCCATGAAACCAACACAAAACCAACAACCACCCAACCCGGAAAAAACGCTTATAATAAGTAACCAATTATAAGGAAAACGCCGACTCGTCGATCCAAGGACTCAGCCCTATACACTGCTCCAACACCCGGAAACGAGCCCTTCAACCCAGGTTCTCTATATGCACGGGCTCCAGCTCGTCGCCCGGGGTGAACCCGAACACCCTGCCGTAGAAGTAGAGCTCCGCCTCCAGGCTCCTCACGATGTTCTCGGCCATCCTGAAGCCGTGCTGCTCCCCCTCGAACGCGATGTACGCCACCGGCAGCCCCTTCTCCCTCAACGCCTCCACGATCAGCTCCGCCTGGTTCGGCGGAACCACCCTGTCCTCCAAGCCCTGAAACACGATCATGGGAACATTAATCCCATCCAGATGATTCACCGCCGACCGGTCCCTGTACAGGTCCCTCCTCTCCGGATAGGGCCCCACCAAGCTGAACAGGTACCTGCTCTCATACTTGTGTGTGTCACCCACGAACACCTCCAGGTCACTCAGCCCATAATAGCTGGCGCCCGCCCTGAAGTAATCCCTGAACGCTAAGGCGCAGAGAGTCGTGTATCCGCCGGCGCTGCCGCCCCTTATCGCCGTCCTCTCCGGGTCCACGAACCCCTCACCCACCAGATACTTAGCCGCGTTGACGCTGTCATCCACATCAACAACGCCCCAGTTACCGATCAGCCGACGCATATACTCCCTGCCGTACCCGGTGCTGCCCCCGTAGTTGACGTCCACCACCGCGAAGCCCCGACTCGTCCAGAACTGGATGCCCCAGCTCAGGGTCGTCGTCACCGCGCTCGTGGGGCCGCCGTGCACCTTCACCATCAACGGAGGAAGCTCCCCCTCAGGCGCCTCGTAGTCCCTGTTCGCCGGCGGATAGTATATGGCGTGGGCCGTCAACCCGCCCTCCGTCGGGTACTCTATGGCCTCGGGCGTCGACAGGTAACCCTCATCCAACACCGTCTCGTCGCTCCTCCTCAACACCTCGACCTCACCGCTGGCCAGGTCCAGCCACGCCACCTCGGGAGCCGTCTTGTAGTTACCGCTCACGAACACCGCGTACCCGTCCTCCACCTTCAGGCAGCATAGGTCGGTGTAAGGCATCTCCAGTTCCTCCAGCGTCCCGTTCTCCGTGTCTACCCGGGCCAGGTGTTTGAACCCGTCCTTGCTGTAGATCGCTATTATGCTGCCGGGCTTCTCGAACCCGTAGTAGGTGAGGCCGAAAACCCAGCTCGGGCCCCCGAACTCGGCCTCCATCGGGTAGACCGCCTCCACCGCCACCTCCCTCCACCTGTATAGGTTCCACCAGCCGCCCCGGTCCGAGACGAAATATAGCACGCCGTCGGGGATCCACTCCGGCTGGACGACCGACTCGTCCGGGCCGCCCGCCACCAGCCTCATCTCTCCCAGAGAGCCGTTCCCCTCAACCTCGGCCATCCATAGCTCGCAACCGTCCCAGGGCATGTTCGGGTGGTTCCAAGTCAGAAACGCAAGCCTGTCCCCGCCCGGGCTCAGCCGCGGACTGGAGTAGAAGTCATTCCCCTCGGCGAGAGTCATGGAGGACCCGTCCTTCAAGGAGATAGCCACCAAGCTGTTGACGGCCTCGTCTCGCCCGGCGCCGTGGTCCTCACTGACACAGATGAGGCGCCCCCTCGGATCGTAGACGTAGTCGGCGTGCCTCTGAGCCGGGTCCCCCGTCACCTTGACGGGGGCTCCGCCTCCCATGCACTTGTAGAGGAGCTGATCCCCAAAGTTGGAGAAGTACACGGCGCCTTCGACGACCGTGTATGCGGCCCCACCGTACTCGTGCACCGTCGTCCTCGCGTTATAGCCCACGGGCGTACGATCCCTGACCACACCATCCCTATACTCCACGACTACGCGGCGGCCCTTCTCGTCGGGCCTCATCTCCGACCAATACACACTGTCCCCCGCCAGCTGCACGTCGCCCAGCCTAACGCTGCCGGAGGCCGTCAACTCCGCCGTGATGGGGGACCTCCACGAACCATAAGGAGCGGTCTCAACCATATCAATCATGTAAATGTTCGTGGAAGAGGTATAAAACTTGAAGCGATCCAGACCGAAAAAACCCTTAAAAAAGAAAAATATGTGTAATATTACCACTATTCAAGCAAGCTTTTTACGTAAACCTTTTCTATTACCTCACCTTACCAAACAATGCGTGTAAAGACCCACCCGAGGCAATGATGCCTGCGTATGCAGGATGGAAGTAATAGGGTGGGCAACGCGACTTCTACCACAAGAACCTAAACAACTCGTTCCTGATCTTGGACTTGATAATGTTGTGATAATCATAATTCCTTCTCTCAAATCTCTGAAACTCAGCCCCCGCCAAACAGTCCGCAGCCTGTAGACACAACCCCCTCTGAGAATCCGCATGCTCAGTCGCAATCATATCCCTATATAGTGGCAGCTGCCGATCAGCCTTACGACTATAATAGTAACCCTTCACTCGACGTACGAGTTGAACTCGTACCGCAGCTTCTTCTGGGGAATGCTCCTATCAACCACGACACGAAGACGCTCTCCCTCACCTAGAAAAGGCAGAGCCATCTCCATGATGGGATCAATCACGACATACCTGTAAAGAAGATTAAGATCATCCCTGAGATGCTCATGCACCTTACTCTTCCTAAGGATCACGAAACCAAAATCCAAGTCATAGCCACACAGCTTTTCTAAAATCACCTTTCTGACGTCGTCACTCGCCTTCGAAAACTTAAACTCATCGTGCTTATACCTACCACTCTCCCTCAGCCTTCTCAACAAACGTCGAAAATCAACGCTAATCCTCCACTCGTTATCTAACAGTAAAAAACTCTACAAAATACCTAGTTGCTTTCAAAGAAAATCCGAGATCGCCACACTCATCAATAAAAACATTCCTCCACCATACAATCGCTAATTAACACTATAATAATTCTAGGTTAAAAAGAAAGTAAATATAAGCCCAACGCTAGACAGCATGCACTTGAACATTAAAACAAATCCTCCACTCTTTCACGGGGTTTCCTCCATTAAAATATGATTCTGAGATTCTGCTCCAGTCGTAAGTTTTCCCGTACGATAACAGCTTGAAAAATGTTTTAACGTTAACCAAGAACCACCAGCCCTGCACGCATGCTTGCGACGGCAAAACCCACACTAATCGAATCTAAATAATATTAATATATTTTAAATAATTATCCGGTGAACAAGTTCCAGGAAAAAACGCTTATCGTAAGTAACCAACGATAAGGAAAATGCCAACTCGTCGACCCAAGGCCCAAGACTCAGAGCCACGACACAGTGAAAAAAACTTCTGAGAACAGGGTAAACCCCTTACGCTGCCCCAACACCCGAAAACGCCCCCCCAGGCCCCTCCGGATGATACCCGCATCCTAGAAGCCGCCCCCGGAAGGCAGCCGCGGAAACCTGGGCTTTCTAAAAAACGTTTTAACCTCCACCAAGAACCTAGCTACAATGACAGAGCAGATACTAAACGACCTCAGGGAAGCCGTCCTCTACTTCGACCCCGACGAAGCCAGAAGACTCGCCCAGAAAGCCCTGGACAACGGCGTAGACCCTGTTACCGCCCTCGAAGAAGGCCTGGCCAAGCCACTCAGGGAGATAGGCGACCGGTTCGGCACAGGCGAGGCGTTCATCACCGAGCTCATCGCCGCAGCCCAGGCCATGGAGGCCGGCGCCGACGTCCTCAACAAAGAGATCGCGAGACGCGGCGCCACCCGCAAAAAAGTCGGCACCTTCCTCATAGGCACCGTGGAGGGCGACATCCACAGCATAGGCAAGAACATAGTCG
>CAZEMD010000214.1:0-3986 GCA_964513225.1 uncultured Candidatus Bathyarchaeia archaeon
AAAAGACTAGGTATATATGTCGGAAACCTGTATGGTTCAAACGTCTGGGAAGAAGAAAAATGACCACAGCATATGACGTACCCGCCGACGTGCTGATAGATCGGCTCTCGGGTTACCTCAAAGAGAGCGTAAATGAGATCCAGCCGCCTGAATGGTCGGGATACGTCAAGACAGGGATGCACGCTGAACGGGCGCCTCAGAACCCCGACTGGTGGTACATGAGGAGCGCATCCATCATGCGTAAACTCTACATGAAAGGCCCCGTGGGGGTATCGAGGCTCAGGAACGAGTACGGTGGGAGGAAGAGGAGAGGAGTCAGGCCAGCCCACTTCGCCAAGGCAGGCGGCAACGCCATAAGGACGATACTTCAGCAGCTTGAACAGGCCGGCCTCGCGCAGAAGGACGGCATCAAAGGCAGAACGGTAACCGGTAAAGGCCGCAGCCTCCTCGACGCCGTGAGCACCCAGATAAAGAGAGAGCTGGACAGGGAGAGTCCGGAGCTCAAGGATTACTAAGTGAAAGTCGATGTCTTCAGACGAGGATCTTGAGAGGCTGAGGCAGCAGCGGATGGCCCAGCTTCAGGCTCAGCGGGCCCAGCAGGATGAGGTCGCGCAGGCGCAGCAGGAGGCCGAGGCCCAGAAGCAGGGCATCCTGAGAAAGATCCTCACACCTGAAGCGAGGCAGAGGCTGACCAACGTGAAGCTCGTCCAACCCGAGTTCGCGGCTCAGATCGAGCTGCAGCTCATACAGATAGCGCAGACGGGGCGCGTGGCTCTGCCCATCACAGACGAAGTATTGAAGAGGCTACTCGCTCAGATACAGAGCCAGCAGACCAAGAGGGACATAACCATAAGGAGAGTATAGGAAAATGGCACGGAACAAGCATCTCGCGTACAAGCTCCGCCTCTCGAAGGCGGGGAAGGCAAAGAAGTCGGTGCCCGCCTGGATCATCGCCAAGACCAGGGGCAAGGTCCGGTGGAGCCCTAAGAGCAGAAGGAACTGGCGTAACAGGAAGCTACGTCTCTAGGAGGAGTAAGTTTTGTCGGAGCAAGAGAGAGTGTACACGGTCCCCCTTGGAAAGGCCCGTGCCGCTCAAGGCTACAGGAGAGCCGAGAAAGCCATGACTTTGCTAAGAGAGTTCGCCGAGCGCCACATGAAGCCCACCGAGGTGGTCATCGACCCCTCGGTGAACGAGCATATCTGGGCCCGGGGAGTAAGCAACCCGCCGCGGAAGATACGGGTGAAGATGACCAAGGACGACGAAGGCGTCGTCGTGGTTGAGCTCGCGGAGGCGGGGCAGTGACAGCCAAGGTTTATAGGGTCAAGGGCGAGATAATGAAGAAAAAATTCTTCGAGCCCCTGACATTCGACAAGCTGGTCTCCGCCACCAAGGAGGACCACGCCGTGGAGAAGGTGTACAGCGAGATGGGCAGCCGCCACCGCGCCAAGCGCCACCAGATATCCATAGACAGCGTAGAGGAAGAGCAGCCAGAGGAGTAGAAGTTGAGCCAGCAGGATAAGGAGAAGCAGCTCAGACGCCTCGTCACCGAGATGAGGATGATGGAAGGCTCAGCCGATGTGCTCAACCAGAGGCTACAGCTGTTAGCCTCCTCCATATCCGAGCTTCGCTTGGCGCAGGGCTCGCTCAGGGACCTCAAGGACATCGAGTCAGGGAACCCGCTTCTCGTCCCCGTAGGGGGCGGAGTGTTCATGGACGCCCAGCTCGGCGACATCAGCAAGGTCGTCGTGGGCGTAGGGGCCGACGTCTCCGTGGAGATGAACTACGACGAGGCCGTCGAGGACATAGGCGAGCGGCTCCAGGAGATGGAACAGGCGCAGGGCGCCGTCCAGCAGCAGCTAAGCCAGATACTCGCCCAGCTTGAGTCCCACCAGGGAATGGCGGAAAGGTTGTCGATGGATATCCAGAACTCCGTCTAGGGTGCAAGGTAGTGTTCGAGAAGCTCCGTCAGGGACTCAAGGGCATTGTCAACAGGATTAACAGCGCCGGGCTCACGGAGAAGGATCTGGACCCCATCCTGTGGGACCTGCAGCTTCAGCTCATAGGCAACGACGTCTCCGTCGAGGTCGCGGAGAAGGTCTGCAGCGAGCTGAAGGAGAGGCTCCTAGGCGAGGATGCGCCCCGGTTCGGGGACAAGTCTAAGCTGATCCATGAGTCTCTCAAGGCGTCGCTGGAGTCTGTGATGGGCGGCTCAGGCAGGGTGGATCTGCTTGAACTCGTGGCGGAGGCCAAGGCGAGGGGCGAGCCCTTCGTCGTCATGTTCATAGGGATAAACGGCACAGGCAAGACCACCACCATCGCGAAGACGGCCCGGCTGCTCATGGACAGGGGGTTCACCGTCGTGCTGGCCTCGGCGGACACCTACAGGGCGGGCGCCATCGAGCAGCTGGAGGAGCATGGGAGGCGCCTCGGAGTAAGAGTCATAAAGCACAGGTACGGCAGCGACGCCGCGGCGGTGGGCTTCGACGCCGTGGAGCACGCCAAGGCCCGGGGCATCGACGCGGTTCTGATCGACACCGCTGGCAGGATGCAGACGAACCGGAACCTCATGGACGAGCTCACGAAGATGAAGCGCGTGGTCCAGCCAGACCTCACCGTGATGATACTGGACAGCCTCATAGGCAACGACGCCACGGAGCAGGCCATGACCTTCAACGACCGCGTCGGTTTCGACGCCGCGGTTCTCACAAAGGTCGACGCGGACGCCAAGGGGGGCAGCAGCCTCAGCGTCAGCTACCTGACCGGCAAGCCCGTCATCTACGTGGGCGTCGGCCAGGAGTACAAGGATCTGCAGTCCTTCGACGCGGAGTGGTTCGCCGAGAGGCTTCTCGGAAATACGTAAACTTTAACTAAGGAACCCTGTTTGATAGGGTGGAAACCATGGGGCTTAACGAGTTCTTCCGGAACGCGGACAGGCTGATGAGGACCCTTACGCGGCCGGACCTGGAGACCTACTGGATGAGCGTAAAGATAGTGTTCGCCGGCATCGGCCTGCTGGGAGCCATCGGTTTCCTCGTGAGGCTCATCTCGGTGACGCTTCAGGGCGGAACCGGAGCGTAGCCAGCTAAACGAAGGCCCCGATTGTTCTTACTCGAAGTCTTTGTTGTAGGGATACTTGAAGTAGAAGACGTATATCAGGACGATCATGAACCCCACCGCGACAGCGAAGACCTCCTCGAACTCGAAGATCAGCAGCGAAATGTCGTGGGTCTCCGTCATGACCAGGGACTTTAAGGCCGATGCGAACCCCATACTGTTCACCTTTCACCCATATTCCCTGGCCGAGTTTTATATTTGTTACCCCAGCGGCATCTTTCAGCAATATTAATATCTCTGCGCCATACAAAGCATGGTGCATCGGGCGTGGTGTAGTTGTCCGAAAGAACCATGAGAACATCCCTATACGCGGTGAAAGTCACCAACGGCCAGGAACGCACGGTAGCCATGATGCTGTCGGACAAGGCGAAGGTGGAGGGGCTGCCCATAGCGGCCATACTGGCGCCGGCGGAGCTGAAGGGATACATAATAGTCGAGGCCGAGAGGCCCCACACGGTAGATGAGCTCATCAGGGGGATGCGCCACACGCGTGAACGCGTGCAGGGCACCATCAGCCCGGACGAGGTGGACCACTATATAGAGAGCAAGCCGGTGGTCGAGGGTCTTGATGAGGGGGCCCTGGTGGAGGTGATTGCCGGCCCATTCAAGGGGATGCAGGCCCGGGTGGTGAGGGTCGACGTCGGCAAGGAGGAGGTCACCATCGAGATACTTGAGGCCGCGTTCACGCTGCCCATCACGGTTCACGCCGACTACGTGAGGGAGCTTAAAGGAGTACAGATGTAATGGTAGATAAGACTTTCAACTTTATAGTCAACGGAGGCAAGGCCACGGGTGGCCCGCCCATAGGCCCGGCGCTGGGCCCCATGGGCGTCAACATCATGGCCATCGTCAACAAGATCAACGAGGAGAC
>CAZEMD010000215.1:0-3973 GCA_964513225.1 uncultured Candidatus Bathyarchaeia archaeon
AACGGTCATCCCCACACCGTTGATCACAGGAAGGACCTTCTCAGGTTTCTACACGGACCCAGAAACTCACCCCGTGGTGGAGGAGGTTGCTAAAGCGGTATCCGAGATCACGCGGGTTCCAAAGCGTAGCCTATGGACATTCGCCACCGATGGACGCATGTACTCCAGGCTTGGGTTACCCGTAGTCGGTTTCGGTCCCGGCGAGGAGAGGTTCGCCCACACCCAGCAGGACCACGTCAAGGTGATGGACTACCTGGACACGATAAAGGTCTACGCCTGGCTAGCGTGCAGGATCTGCGGAGTTAGCGAAAGCTGATAAACCGTAGGCTCCATTTATCTCTCTGAAAGAGCTTGTCGGATTACAGGACGAAGATCAGGGATCTCACCACCTATAGCAGGAGGGTGAACCTGGTCGCCAAGGTATTGGAGATGGGGGACGCCAGAGAGGTGTCCAGCAGCAGCGACGGGCAGCTACATAGAGTGGCCGAGGCTCTCGTGGGAGACGAGTCAGGCACAGTCCTTATGACCCTTTGGGACGAGAACATCGGCAGGTTCATGGTCGGTGACGTCGTCGAAGTGGAGAACGGCTACGCCGGGACCTTCCGGGGCAGCCTGAGGCTGAACATAGGTAAATACGGCAACATCGATAAGAGAAACATGACCATAGAAGAGGTTGACACTGATAACAACCTCTCGGAGAGAGAGTACAGGAGACAGTACCCCCAGAGAAGGAGGAGACTCTAAACCCCTAACATTCTTTCCTTGAAATATAGAGTTCAAGAACACTCGTTGACTTTTTATCATTTCCACTCAACATATGAGATATGGGGCATTCCCTAGACGACCCGGAGTACCTGAAAAGCCATGACAGGGACGACATGATGTTGGCCTTGACTAGTTTCCCGTCGAGCGCTAGGAAGGCGATGCGAGACGCGGAGAAGCTTGAGCTCGGTGGGGTATCAAGAAAGGCGTTCGACGCCTTGGTCGTTGCCGGGATGGGGGGATCATCCGTCGGTGGCGTCCTCCTCAGAGACTGGCTCAGAGACGTGTCCAAGACCCCCGTATTCGTTTCTCGTGGGTGCCGTCTGCCTGCTTGGGTGGATGAGAGCACCCTGGTCTACGCCGTGAGCTACTCCGGGAACACGGAGGAGACGCTGAGTCAGTATCACCAGGCAGTGGATATAGGCTGTCCCTTGATCTGTTTCTGTTCGGGCGGCACGCTTAGCCGGAGCGCGTCTCTGAGAAAGATCCCTCGCCTAAGGTTCCCCAAGGGCTACCATCCCCGGGCGGCCATAGCGTTCCAGTTCTTCGGGCTCGCGGCTGTCACCCACAAGCTGGATATAATCGACAACGAGACCTGGGGAGAAGTCGAGGAAGCCATCGAGATCGCTGAGGGCCTCAGCTTTGAGATGAGCCCGGATGCCCCCACCGACTCGAACCCCGGTAAGTCGCTGGCCGAGAATATCATGGGTTACACCCCCCACTTCTACGGTTCCAGCCTCCACGAGGGAGTGGCCTACAGGTTCAGCACCCAGATAAACGAGAACAGCAAGAGCCCTGCATCCGCCTCGTTCTTCCCCGAGGCTTTCCATAACCGGGTGATGGCGTGCGAGGCCCCACCTGAGCTACTGGAGAAGATATGCGCTGTCATAGTAAGGGACCCGTTAGAGGAAGGGGATATGTCGGCGAAGATCGATAGGTTCACCGAGCTGGTGGCTGAATCCTATGGCCGGGTTGTGGAGGTGGAAGCCAGGGGGGAGGGGAGGCTGGCAAGGATGATCTCGGCGCTCTACATAGGGGACTTCGCGTCCGTGTACCTCGGGATGCTTTACGGGAGAGACCCGAACACGACAGACTCTATCAACGCCTTGAAGGCACTCTAGTTATCAGTCTCGTCGGCCGGTGCACCATCAACCTATTTATCCGTATATCGACTTGTATCGTCTGTAATGGTAGTAGAGGTGGATGACTCCGGCTGGGGCGATCTGATCGGGGGCGTAGTGATAGTGATGAGGCGAGTCGAGACGGGCGAGTCCCACGTGGGGGAGATACCCCTCGAGCTATTCCGTGAGCCCGAGTTCAAGTACAAGGAGTATCTTCGCTACACGACGCAGATACTGCTAGAAGGCATAGACGAGCTGGGCGTAACGCCGAGTGAGCCCCTCCACATCTGCACGGGCTACATCTTCAGCTCGGCCAAGGAGACCCTCATGGAGCTGGGCTACAGGATTAAAGAGGTCAAGATCACCGGGGCGACGCAGGAGCTCGCGGAGAAAACCTTCGTCGAGAGCCTCGTCAGGCTCGGCGTCGGGAGCCACAGGGAGATCGAGGGGATGAGGAGCTTCGACGGCTTCCTTGAGTGGGTGCACGATGACTTGGAGCACAGGGAACGATTCGTTAAGACCGGCTGGAAGAGCTGGTCCAGGCATAGGGAGCGGTGAAGCCTTGGCTGAGAGGAGGAGAAACAGGCTTTCGATAGCCATACCGGCATCCATGGTCTCCGAGCACAGTCACCTAAGGGACAAGACCGAGGCGCTGGGCCGGGTGGGCCGCGCCGCCGCCATCTACCGGGTCGAGGAGATCATCGTCTACCCCGACGAACCCGACGAGAGCACCCTCATGAAGTACATACTGGGGTACATGGAGACCCCTCAGTACCTCAGGAAGCGCCTCTTCGACAGGCGGCCGGAGCTCAGGTACGCCGGGATTCTACCCCCGCTGCGGACCCCCCACCACCCCCTCGAGGACCGTGCGGAGAAGGTGACGGAGGGCGAAGTCCGTGAGGGGGCTGTAACCAACGTGATCGACGGCGGCTACATGGTTGACGTCGGCCTAGACAGGCTCATGGAGGTAAAGGGGCGGGCGCCGAGCAGGGGAAGCCGGGTCACCGTTCAGATCGTCGAGAAGGAGCCAATCCTAAAGGGAAGATCGGCGAAGAAGAGCAGGCTCGGTACGTATTGGGGGTACGACCTCAGGGGCAGCAACTACAGGCTGTGCGAGCTTGCGCTGAGCCCCGAGTGGGACCTCACCATCGCGACTTCGAGGAAAGGCGTTGACTTCGACTCTGCTGCGCCTGAGATACGCTCCACCTGGGCGGAGAGCAGCCGCACGCTCGTCGCCTTTGGTTCACACAGCGAAGGAGTATACGAGATCATAGGCAAGGAGCGTAAGAGGGCTGATGAGTGCTTCCGGTTCATAGTCAACACGATACCCGGCCAGGGGACCGAGACCGTGAGGACGGAGGAGGCCGTTCATGCTACTCTGGCGCTCCTGAATACGTTTAAAGACTGAACAGCTGAATAGATACCAACTCTGGATGGAACCACTTTGGCAAGCGAGGACGCGGTGATAGAGTCAGAGCTCAAAGGCAAGACCCTGCTGGTCTACATGCATATACTCAAGAACCCAGATGAGCCTGTGGGTGTACGGGAGGTGCAGAGGGAGCTGGGGTTCAGCAGCCCAAGCGTCAGCAGCTACCACCTGAACAAGCTCATGGACCTCGGGTTGGTGGATAACGTCTACGGCGACTACAGGCTCGTCAAGGAGGTGAAGGTGGGGGTGCTGCGCCAGTTCGTGACCCTCGGGGGGGTGATGCTGCCCAGGTACCTGTTCTACGCGGTGCTCATGACTACCATGCTGGTTACCTATCTATTTCAGCAGCCGTTCATCCCGTCGAGGGACGCCATAACCGCCGTGGTGATGGGCGTGGTGCCCACGGCGATACTGTGGTTCGAGACCTACAGGATCTGGAGGGATCGCCCGAGATGAGTGTTCTAAATACAGAACACCCGCCCATGACATGCTTTCCGGCTGTTCTAATCTCTAGCATTAAGTTACACCGGCGCGGAGGATACAACGATGGATAATCGGTTCACGGTCTACACGGTGCTTGCTGTTATGGTCGGCTACCTGCTTATATCAGCAGTGCCTGGGCAGGTCGAGAGATACGTGGCCACCCGCCCAGTCATGCTCA
>CAZEMD010000216.1:0-3970 GCA_964513225.1 uncultured Candidatus Bathyarchaeia archaeon
TTACGTCGCCTTTGTCGAGGAAGACGCGGGTGACGAGGTCGAGAGCCTCCTGGCTGCCTGTGGTGATCATGATCTCCCTGTAGGGGTCGGACTCTATGCCGTGGCCCTTCATCCACGCGGCGAGCTGTTCTCTGAGGGGCTGGAGGCCGGCGGTGCTTCCGTACTGTAACATGACGCGCCAGTCTGCCTCGGTGGCTTCGTCGATGGCTTCCTTTACTTGTTTCCATGGGAAGCTGGGCTCGTCGTACATGCCTCCCGTGAGGCCCACGATCTTTTTTCCTTGTCTTTTGAGCTCTTCGGCGGCGAGTACCACGGTGGTGAGTACTCCGGGTTTGTAGGTTGCGCCGAGTTTTGAGTAGAACTTGTCGGGGTTCATGGTTACCTGAATCTAGGGCGAGGTATTGATATATCTGTTTATGGCTTTGGCTTGTGTCATGTTACCTGTAATTACGGGAAAAATTTTTTCATCTGGCTGGGTCTGGGCGTCGTCTTGGGATGATGCTTCCGCGGTTACACGGATCATGACGGATTTAGGGCGTGTAACAGGGTTTGGGAGGTGTTAAATCGTTTTCAGGTACCCTATCGTCATGGAGAGATCAAGTCTTAAGAGGAGGCTGCTCGACGCCGTCGAGGCTAGGGCGGATGACATCGTCGCCGCGGGGGAGTGGATATGGGGGCACCCCGAGGTGGGTTTCAAGGAGTACAAGACCGCCGAGTACGCGGCAGGCGTCTTCAGGGGCCTCGGCCTGGAGGTCGAGGAGAACATCGGCTTAACGGGTGTGCGGGCAAGGGTCCCGGGGCGCGCGGAGCGTCCCAACGTGGCGGTTATAGGGGAGCTCGATGCATTGTTGATCCCCGAGCACCCCGAAGCGGACCCCGTGACGGGGGCGGTTCACTCTTGTGGCCATAACTGCCAGATGGCTAACCTGATGGGTGTGGCGATGGCGCTGGTGGACTCGGGGGTCATGGAGCACCTGGACGGCTCGGTGACGTGCATGGCGGTCCCCTCCGAGGAGCCCATCGAGATCGAGTGGAGGCGGGAGCAGCACCTGCTGGGCAGGCTGTTCTTCCTGGGCGGCAAGCAGGAGTTCATCAAGGACGGGTACTTCGACGACGTGGACATCAGCCTCTCCGACCACATGAGCACGGAGGAGGGGTGGAAGATCGGGGTACGCGGGGGAGAGGGGCCCACCCCGGGCGGCGTGGGTTTCATGGGGAAGATGATAGCCTTCAAGGGGGCCGAGGCCCACAGCGGCGCGGCTCCATGGAACGGGGTGAACGCGTTGAACGCCGCGAACATAGCCATGTCTGCGATAGACGCGCAGAGGGACACCTTCAAGGACTCGGACGCGGTGAGGGTCCACTACTTCATCACCAAGGGCGGCGACGCCGTGAACATCGTGCCCAGCGAGGTGCGCATGGAGATGATGATACGGGCGGCCTCCGTGGAGGCCATCAAGGACGCGTCCATGAAGGTGGACCGCGCCCTCAGGGGCGGAGCCATGGCGCTGGGCGCCGAGGTGGTCATAGAGAACATCCCGGGGTACCTCCCGAGCCCCGTGCAGGGCAGCCCGGCCCTCTGGAGGTGCATGAGGGACAACGCCCTGGAGATATTCGACGAGTCAGAGGTGGTGATCGGGAGAGGCGACCCCAGCCCCGTCAGGGTCCCCCACGGGGCGGTCTCAGACATCAACGACGTCGCCAACATCATGCCCAAGGCCAGCTTCCGCGTCGGCGGCGCCGTCGGGGTAGGCCACAGCAGGAGCTACCTCATCGAGGACAAGTACAACGCATACGTGAACCCCGTGAAGCTGTACGTCGCCATGATCTTCGATCTCCTCTGGGACGGCGCCAAGCTGGCGAGGACGGTCATCGACGAGTACCAGCCGCAGGTCTCAAAGGAGGGGTACATGGATCACTGGAGAGACATCCTCGAGAGTTAATCCTTCTCTTGGTTTTGGCCCCCATTCTTTCTGGGTTTGGTGCTTTTTTTTCTCAGGGGTGATGGGTGATCCGTATAGATGTATAGGTGGTGTGTTCGTTTGATCGGTGGGCGGGGTTCCGGTATTGGAACTGGTCACATGGAATAACTGAATTTAGATTATCAATTAATATGAGCGTGTAGCGTTATCGCTTCATCTTATTTATCTAGTTGAGTGCATTTTGGACATGGTGGAATATGGGAGGGCTTGTTTTTAAATATCAATACGGTCTCTTTTCCTCTTCGTGGATAGTCAGGACACTCTCTGTGCCAGTGATAGTATTCCTCTTGATCAGATTGTTCACTGTGAACCCTTTTCACATACTCGACCATTAATAATGATAACTGAGTGATTACATATAATATCATGTGCATGCAGGTGTGCGGAATCAGAGGTCTACTAAATGGGTATGAAGTTCGAGAACCAAGAATCCCAGATGCCATATTAAATGATAAAAATGATTGATATTTGAGGAGACGTTTCTCTTGGACAAAGAATTCGATTCAAATAAGAAGAATGAAGCTAAGAAACATCTTCTGAGAAGCGGCATTCCATGCACGGTTCACAACTGTGTCAGATGCTGCATAGAGACCCGTATGCCTCTAACGAGTCTTGATATAGAGAGAATCTCAAAACAGGGATACAGGATCAAAGATTTTGTCGTGAAACGAGGAAGAGAGCGTCAATTGAAAAATGTTAACGGAAGATGCGTTTTTCTCGGAGATGACGGGTGTAAAATATACTCTTTCAGACCTATAGGATGCCGGCTTTATCCGCTGGTATATGATGAAGACGATGGGAAAGGCGTTATGCATGACTTTTGTCCATACCGTCATGAGTTCAAAGTGAGCAGAGACGATATGGAGAATTTATTTTCTCTCATCAAGGAACTCTATAAAAAGGTGTAATATCAAAGACGCGCTCTTCTGAATCTCTTCATCTAGTAAGCATCTTTGTATGTGTATTTTTTTCGGGTGTTTTGGTGCTTAGAGAATTACACTTGAAAAGATACATCGTTTTTAGAAGTTGTTTTTATCGTGTTCTGGAGAAAGGGATACTCCAATGACTGAATCTATCATTAGAGATCCAGAGACCGCCCATTTGTTTGACATGGTTATTCATTTTACGCCAATCAAGTCTCGATAGTTCTCCTGGGCTTATGGTTATATACCCTGAATCTTGGAGCAACATCGTGACTTTTGATAGAAGGTCTTGTGGTAGGTGTTTTCGTACCTCTGCGCGTGCAAACATTGAACTGTGCTTATCCTGGGCTTTTTTGTTTATTGTCTGATTCATTTTGCTTGCACCCACAGCGTCCGAAGAGATATGGAAGCGTTCAAGTTCATGCATGTTTAGCTATTCGCAGATGGCACACCTATTAGATGTTCACGGGCATGTTCAGTGATTTCGGGAGTTTTCCATCCCTGAGCGATGATTCCATTACGCTTCAATGTTTTTCTAACGCTATTAGGCAGGTCTCTAATCGCGGCGCACTCGTTTTCAGCGTTAAGTATCTTCGTGAGCTCAGGTTTATAAAAGCTCATCATGTTGTTGAACGTCTTCTCCTTGAAGGTCATACCAGTCATTCGCTGGAACCTCTTAGCGAGTGAGGTAGTGCTTCTTTGTTTCTTTGCCTGGACCCGTTCCTGAGCCTTTCTGTATGCCTTCTTGAGTTCTGGGTCCCTATTGTGCCGCATTTTCTTCAAGTCTCTTCTCACGACCCATGGAGGAACTCCTAGTTTTGCTGCTATCTCTGAGTTTTCAATGCCTCCGTTTATTCCTTCAAGAATGATTAAACGGCGCTTCTCGTGCTCAATACTTTTTATCATATTTCTGTTCTCCTTTTCCTTTTTTTCGTTTACTTAGCGCCTCGCGCATTGAATATAAAGAGATTAGAAATCACTGTAGTAGCAATACTGCAATGTAGAGACTGGACCCGAGCCGCTGAAGAATATTACGTCGTTTTCCCAATCGAAGTACACCTTCAC
>CAZEMD010000217.1:0-3966 GCA_964513225.1 uncultured Candidatus Bathyarchaeia archaeon
AGACCGTGAGCGTCGGCGACACCCCGCTGAGCGACATAAGGCCAGCCAAGCTGGTAGGCATAAAGACCATATGGGTCAACAGGAACCAGGAGCTCAGGCCCATAGAGGAAGACCAGATCGCCGACTACGAGGCCAGGAGCCTAAGTAAAGCGGTGGAGATAATCAGGAAGCTGCTATAGCAGACCGGGCTCGAACCTTTCCAGGGCGCCACGGGATACGTCCACGACTATCTTGGCCCTAACGATGGGGAGCTGCCCTTCTACATTCAGGTTGTATATGACGACGTACTTGCTCTCGTTCATGGGGTACCGCATGACGCTCTGCACCTCAAGACGCTTGAACCGGTCGCCGTGAATGGACCTTAGCTCTTCTTCCAGTATGGCTGACACCCGTTCTTGGCTATGCAACTCGATCATTATTCGGCTTAGGCGGCGGTTTTTATCCGTTTCCTCTTTTTTCACTCATTCACTTTCATCGATTGATACTTTCTTGTTAATATATTATTGACTTTAATCAATGGGTGTTTATATTTTCGTCATTTATTGACGTTCATCAATTTATACCTTTTTGTAAACCACGTTATAAATATATCATGTTTTTTATCTTTTCGTTGTCCTTTTTATCCTTGTTCACCTTAGTTATACAATTGTATACCTTTGTTATACATATTGTAGCAACCAGTTTATGGGATACAGTAATATAGATCAATGATACATAACACTGCTAGTGAGCAGCACATGGCACCGAACAAGGACCACGGGACGAAGGGGGCAGCCACTCCTTGAACGTGGAACTCGTGAAGACCCTCAACGTGGCGCTGACGTGGCTCATGATGATGGCCCCGGTGCTGAAGTGGTGGGCCAAGACGGTGCTCGCCAACAGGTAGCATAATACCTTTTTCGCCTTCCGGGGGCGGGGGTCACCCCGCCCTCGGTTTGCAGATCAACTCAAGGACCTTTGTTTCGAAGAAGCGGTGAGTGTTGCTGGGCAGCAGCACCACGGCGGTGTCCGCGCCTCCGCCCGACCCCCCGATGGCGATGCACTCCTCGCCTGACTCTATGAGGCCCGCGTCGCATGCCATGCATGATATCTCCAGCGCGACTTTGACGCCCTGACTGAACAGCCTGAGCGTGTGGGCGATTATCTCGTCCACCTGTATGGGGCCGAACCTCTGCTTCACGGCCCTGCCGAGGCCGCCGAAGGCGTGGAGGTGGTAGAAGACCTTGCCTCCGTTGGCCTCTATCTTCTCGCGGTTCTCCACTATCATCCTGTGCTGGTTGGGCTCCCTGAAGCCCATCATCCCCGCCGAGACAACCAGGTTGTAGCCCTTGAAGACCTCGGAGGCCAGGGCCCCCGTGTAGCCCGTGTAGCTGGCGACCACGATGTTCCTGATCCCAAGCTCTTCTGCCCTGCTCCTAGCTAACGAGAGCGTCTTCTCCGTGTTCTCCTTGCCACGGCTCTCATAGTAAACCGTCTTCTTTTCCTTGAACGCCATCCTGTGTCAAGCAATAAGAAACGCGGGCTGTAAAATAGTTAATTCTCAGCCCCTGGGGATGACGACGTACTTCAGAAGCTCCTTTGGCGACAGGCCCTGGGCCTTCCCCCACGCCAGGCCCACCAGGTTGTCCTTCTCTATCTCGCTGTAGACCAGGTAGGCCATGATGACGTTGAACCCGTACTCGTCCGCCGACCTCGACGCGGTGACGTGGTCGTACTTCGCGAGCCGGAGGTACGTCCTGATGAGGGCCACGTCCCCAGTGTAGATGGGGCCCAGTATCTCGGCGTACGGAGACCCCAGCCCCTGAAGGACGGGCCTCAGGTTCTCGGCCTCGATGATGTCCTTGAGCTGGGAGACCGTGACGCCGTAGGTGGCCGGGAAAAGCTCCTCGACGTCAAGCGCCTCATGTTTATGCCCCCTCTGCTTCACGGCGATGAGCACGTTCTCTACGTCGGTCTCGAGCTCCACGAGCTTGCGGACGATGCGGCGATCCCCCGTGGGCAACTGCTGAACCGCCTCCAGTATGGCCGAGGCGTTGACGTAGTTGAGCATGAGTTCCAGCGGCCAAAGGGCGTCGTATTCCTCGTAGAGGGGCATCCGCTCCGCGATCCCCGCGTAGGGAGTCCCGCGCAGCATCTCCACCACGTCTTCGAGGCTCTCCGCCTCCACCACGTCCTCGTAGCTGGCCACCCGGTATGGGCTGATGGGGATGAGGCTGAGCCTTATCTCCTCCTCGGAGGCGTCGCTGAACTTGCCCCGCAGAATCCGTTTGAGGTTCACCACCTCGAAACGCATCTGGTAGTAGCCCATGAGGAACTCACCGATCTTCTTGGGGGTGAGCTCCACAATCTTCTCTATGCGCTCTATGAACTTCCTGTAGAAGACCCGCTCCAGGGCGATGTCCGGCCTGGACTCGTCGTCCAGCGTGACGCCGCCGTATGGCGTATCCATCAGCTTGGCTAGGAAGTCGTCCACGTCCCGGGCGTCGGCCAGGGTCTGCATCTGCTCCTGGGTGAGGAGGTCCGCGATCCTGGCGTGGGTCCGCAGGACCACGTAGTTCATGCCCAGCTTCAGCTTCTTCGCGATGCCTTGGCACCTCCTATGAGCTTCATCCTGACGAGCTCCTCGAGGCTCTCCTCGTCGAGCTTGTCCTCTATGAACTTGATTATCTGTTTGTACTCGGGTATGATTATGTTCTCCAGGGCGTTGACCTTGCGGTTGGTCTTACCCAGCTCGTCGGCGATCCGCTCCACCCTCGTCTCGAACTCGGCGAGACGTATTATGTCGTCGAGGATCTCGTAGACCTTGTCGCTTGCCACGCTGAGGGTGATGTCCAACTCCGCCGTCACCTGGGGCTTCTCGCCTATCTTCACGAAGGGGTACCTGACCCCCATGACTGCCCTGGGGAGAACCTCCAGCTCTAAGGAGCTCTTTATGCTCCTAGTCTGGCTCTGTACTTCCATGGGTCCAAGGCTGAGGTAGGCCGCCGTGACCGCGGCGTATGCCTCCTGCAGGATATCCATCAACACCTTGCGTCTTCCCCTCAACACGTCGAGGGAGGTGGTTAACTCCTTGGCGAGCTGATCCCTCTTAAGTTTGAGGAACTCGGTGCCTCGCTCAATGAAGCCTATCCTCCTCTTCATGTCCATGAGGAAGCCCTTGGTGGGCTTGACGCCGGCGGTCGATGACAACCCTTACACTTCCCGTTTATGGGCCGGGTGATACTTGTTGATGTAGGTCTCTCTTATCCTGATCAGGTCATCCTCAGGCAGCATGCCCAGCAGATCCCATGCGATGTCGAGCGTCTGCTCGATGCTTCTGTTCTCGTAGCTGCCCTGTTTGACGAACTCCTGCTCGAACCGGTCAGCGAAATCCAGCCAAGTCCTCTCACGCTCAGAGAGACCGACGGTTCCAACGATCTGGACGAGCCCTCGAGCACGGGTCCCCTCCGCGTAGGCCATGTAGAGCTGGTTACTCACGTCGCTGTGATCCTCCCTGGTGGTCTCCGCGCCGATCCCGTCCTTCATCAGCCTGCTGAGGCTCGGGAGGACGTTCATCGGTGGGAAGAGGCCCCTGAGGGCGAGCCCACGCTGAAGTATTAGCTGGCCCTCGGTGATGTAGCCGGTGAGGTCTGGGATGGGGTGCGTGATGTCGCCGGCCGGCATCGAGAGGATGGGCATCAGGGTGACGCTTCCATCTCTGCCCTTGATCTTGCCTGCCCGCTCGTATATCGTGGCGAGGTCGCTGTAGAGGTACCCCGGGTATCCCTTCCGTGTGGGGATCTCTTCTCGGGCGATGCTGATGGCTCTCAGAGCCTCCGCGTAGTTCGTCATGTCTGTGAGTATGACGAGCACGTGCATCCCGAGGTCGAATGCCAGATACTCGGCGATGGTCTGGGCGATCCTGGGCGTGACGATGCGCTCGATGGACGGGTCGTCGGCCAGGTTCAGGATCATGACGCTCTTGTT
>CAZEMD010000218.1:0-3953 GCA_964513225.1 uncultured Candidatus Bathyarchaeia archaeon
ATATGACCTCCACGAACAGGTCCACGTTCCCCGTGGTCCTGTAGAGCACCTGGACGTCAGGGTTATCCTGAAGGGGACCGACGACGTTCATGAGCTTGTTGGCGTTCACCCGCAGCCCGATGAACGCCTTCACTATGCGGCCAATCCTGTGGTAGTCTAGGAGGAGGTTGAACTGTTTGATGATACCCTCCTCCACCAGCCGGTTGACTCGTTTCCGCACCGTGCCGTCGCTTACCTCAAGCTCCTTCGCTATGGTGCTGTACGGTTTCCGCGCGTTCTGGCTCAGGGACCTGATTATCCTCAGGTCAAGGCGATCTATTGACATTTTCTCGTTTGTTTCCTGTTAAAAGGAGGGATATTTCGTTGCTGTTTTTACCGGTTCTGTACAATTTTTCCCTTTCCTACTTATAAATATAATATGAAGGAAAAAGTATTTATGTGCCTCGTTTTTCAACGAAACAATGCTGGTTCAGTATGGAAAGGGGCGTTTTTCCCGCATCGATTATACGGAATCCGTATTTCGGTTATTCCATCAATAATATGTAGTCGTCACGTTTAGCATTATTGGAATGAAAATGAACTACAACGAGTTCGTAAAACAGGTGCCTAAGACCATGAGAGGGCCTCTATCCGAGAACCTCATAGACATAATACTAGAGGGCGACGAGAGCCTCGCCATCCCACCGTCCCTGGCCAAGACCATCCTCCACTACTGGCAGAGGGACCAGCTGGACAGCGAGGCGGGGCTTACCAACCTGCTCAAGGCGACCTTCGAGGCAGACCCGGAGAAGACCCTCAAGGTGGTAGACGCCTTCGACCTGAAGGAGCTCAGGGTGGCTCTCCAGCCAGCTTAGACGTCCACGGGGAGTAAGCTGGATGAGGAGTTTCGGGATAGAGTTCGTGCCCATGGAGCTGTTCTGGAAGACCACGTACTACTGTATGCAGGCGGAGAAGCTGGGCTACGACAGCGTATGGATCACCGACCACTTCAACAACAGGAACGTGTACGTCAGCCTGGCCTTCATAGCCAACTACACGGACAGGATAAAGATGGGGCCCGGGGTCACCAACCCGTACCTCATACACCCCGTATACACGGCGCAGAGCGTGGCGTCGCTCAACGAGGTGGCGCCCGGCCGCGTCATATGTGGCATAGGGGCGGGGGACAGGACCACGCTGGAGATGCTGGGCAAGAAGATGGTTTCTCCGCTTCGAGCCATGAGGGAGTCGGTCGAGCTGATCAGGAGCCAAGTAGCGAGGGAGAAGAGCGGCTACGATGGGCGGATGTTCTCGACTTCGGCGGGAGCCCGCTTCAACTTCAAGACCAAGGGCGAGATACCGATATACATCGGGGCACAGGGGCCCAAGATGCTTGGGCTGGCCGGCGAGATAGGTGACGGCGCCCTGATAAACGCCTCCCACCCGCGTGACATCGAGAGAGCCGTATCGCTCATCGAGGCGGGAGCGGAGAAGGCTGGCAGAAGCATGGACGAGATCGACGTCGCCGCGTACACCTCGTTCTCGGTGGCAGACGACAAGAAGAGCGCCAAGAAGAGCGTCGTCCCAGTCGTCGCTTACATCGTCGCGGGGAGCCCCCCACAGATACTTGAGCGGCACGAGATACCCGTCAAGAGCGCCGACGAGATCAGGAAGAACCTCGCCGAACGAAACTGGGGGGAAGCCTTCGGCGCCGTAAACAGCCAAATGATTGACGCCTTCAGCATCTGCGGCGACCCCGACCAGTGCGTGGAGCAGGTAGACGAGCTGTTCAAGACGGGCATAAACCACTTCATAACGGGCTCCCCGTTGGGGCCCAGCAAGAAGAAGTCCATAAACCTCTTCGGCAACGAGGTCATGCCCCACTTCAAGGAATCCTAGGGCACAGAAACAGGCCCAACTTTTTTTCTCACGAAAAACCCACTAAATGTACCAAGTGAACATTCTCGGCTAAACAAATTCGAGTAAAACGTATAGCGTACTCCGTTTCTATCTTAACCATGACCATCGAATACGATCTCCTGATAAAAGAAGCATTGATCGTGGACGGGACAGGAGCCCCGGGGTTCAAGGGTGAACTCGCGACCAAGGGCGAGAGGATAGCGGCGGTATCGAAGGAACACATCGAAGGCGACGCCGCAAAGGTGATCGACGGCTCCGGGCACGTCGTCTCCCCGGGCTTCATCGACGTCCACAACCACGGCGACATAAGCATACTCCACTACCCCCGGGCGGAGGGATTCCTCCACCAAGGCATAACAACGTTCGTCGGAGGGCAGTGCGGCAACAGCGCCGGACCCTTCGGGGACTGGATAGGCATGCCCTGGTTCCACAGCGACATCTACATGGACATAAACCCCGTGATGTACGGGAACATGTGGCTCATGCCCAGGGACGCCTTCAACAGGCGCCACAGGGAGGTCTACGGCTGGGAGATAGACTGGGACACCATGGGTGGCTTCATGGAGCGCGTCGAGGCCAAGGGCGTCAGCCCCAACTACGCCCCCATGGTGGGCCACGGCGACATCAGAAGCCTCGTCATGGGCCCAGACTACGAGCGGCACGCCACAGAGAAAGAGGTAGAGCAAATGGTGAGGCACACCAGCCAAGCCATGGAGGAGGGCTGCATAGGCCTCACCGTGGGGAGGGACTACGACCCCGGCATCTGGGCCAGCTTCGACGAGATACTCGCGTGCGCCAAGGAGGCCGCCAGGCACGGCGGCGTATACGCCAGCCACAGCCTCCGAACCGGGCACAGGAAGCCCCGGAGGCCGGGGGAGTTCCCGCCCATAAAGACCCACGGCGTCCTCGAGGCCATAGACGTCGGGAGGAAGACGGGGATACCAGTCCAAGTCTCCCACCTGGGCGTCCTCTACGACGTGGTACCAAACGACGACAAGGAGTTGTCGAAGGCGGCGGTGGAAGCCACGTTGAAGATCATCGACGACGCCCTGGAGGAAGGCATAGACGTCCACTTCGACGAGATACCCAACCACCTAGCCGGAGGCGTAGGCACCTCCCCCTGGCTGATCCACAACCTCAAGCCTTGGCTCAACATAGCGGGCACCCCGGAGCAGCTGGCGGAGGCACTGAAGATGCCCGACTTCAGGGATGAGATCAAGGACAAGATAATGAGCGGCAGGCACTACAGGTTCAACCCCAACATAGACCGGTTCTGGGCGAAGAGTAAGGTGATAGTGGAGTGCAGCGAGGAGAAGTACTTGGAGAAGACGGTGCAGGAGATCGCCGAGGCGGAGGGCGTCGACCCGCTGGACGCGTTGATGGACGTCCTCATGGCGGACCCCTACACCAAGGCCGTGCGGAGGGGCGAAGACGACTGGGTGAAGCGGGAGTTCTACAAGCACCCCAACTCGATGATCGGCGTAGACACCTTCGCCGTGGACGATACACGTGAGAGCTGGTACAAGCCGCCCAGCTACCCCAACGAGAACAGCTACGGCGGCTTCGCCCGATACCTGAGGAGGGCGGTGAGGGAGACAGACACCCTGACCCTCGAGGAGGCGGTCAGGAAGGTCACCGGCAGCCCAGCCTCCAAGTTCAAGCTCAGGGACCGTGGCGTGCTCAGGGAGGGGGCGTACGCGGACATCACGGTCTTCAACCCGGAGACCGTGACGGACAGGGGAGACCAGGTGGAGCCTAGGCGGTACGCCGGAGGGATACCCTTCGTCGTGGTCAACGGCGAGCTCGTCGTCGAGGACGGGAAACACACGGGAACGGTGCCGGGGAAGGTGCTCAGGAGAGAGTAACCCCTTCCTGTTGGGAGGCCCCCGGTTTCCAAGTAATAGCTTATCTTACGCCGTACAGTATCACAGGGGGATGAGGGTCAGGGTCAGGGTCTTCGGCGACGCAGCCTCCAGCGTAGGGAGCAAACACACGGTCGAGCTGAACGAAGACGCCACCATATTGTCGTTGACCAACATCATCCAGACGAAGGC
>CAZEMD010000219.1:0-3948 GCA_964513225.1 uncultured Candidatus Bathyarchaeia archaeon
ATCCCGAAGGTTATGCTCTTCATGCCACCAAGCCGCTTAGCGAAAGACGCGGCGGCGCCCTTCGAGAGAGCCATCGCCAGGTTGGAGATGAAGAAGAGGGTGCCCAGCCCCGCGGAGGCCACCCCGTACTTCTGGTTCACGTAGTACGGGAAGAGGCTGAACATGATGCCGCCGGCGACGTTGGCTAGGAGCCCGATGCCGCATATCTTCAGCACCAGCCACTTGGACTTGAGGTTGAACCTGATCTCCCTGGACAGCTGCTCCTCGATGCCCCGGCTTGACATGTAGATGAAGAGGTACTGGACGACGAAGAGGGACCCCGCGAATAACATGGTGTACTTGTACGCCGTGTGTAGGCCCATGTTGAGCGTGTTTACCATCAGGGGCGGGACGTACCCGGCGAGGCTGCCCAGGCTCATCGCCGAGATGTTTATGAGCCCGTAGAGCCCGAACGCCCTGTCCATGTCGGCCTTCTCGAAGAACGAAGAGTAGAGGGGGGTGAACACGGTGGCCGCGGCGTTGCAGACGCCGATGAACGCGAACGACAGCGCGAACATCGCGATGTTCTCCGCCGTGAAGAACAACAGCATCGATAAAGCAACGGCGGCGAACCCCGCGAGTATCATCTTCCCCTTCCCCACCCGATCCGCCAGCACCCCGCAGGGGATCATGAGGACGGTGGCTGTCAACGCGTTCATCATGAAGATGGTGCCCAGGCCCTGGCCGTCAAACCCGAAGGACGCCAGGTAGAGCTGCATCACCGCGTTGAACACCCCGTTTGAGACGCCGTTAGCGACGGCGCCCGACAGAAACATCTTCGCGTTCCCGTCGAGGCGGGAAGGCATCATGTCGCCGATGAAGCCCAGCTTCGAGCCGACTGTCTGGGGCTGTTGAATAGACTTTGGGACCTGAGACGCCTTCAACGCAGGTCCTCCTAGTTGTAGGGAACGAACCTTCCGTAGAACCTGAGCACCCGGCTCAGGGCCTCGTCGAGGGAGACGGCGTCGCCCTCCTCGACTTTGATTACGCCTTGGATCGACTTCAGTTTCTTGAGGTTGTCCTCGCTTATCTTTTTATATACCATTTTTCGTCGAGGCAACCTCGGCTCCTCCGTTTATAAAGCGGACTCAAGTGTCATAATCGCGTGAAATAATCACAGGGCGTACTCACAACTTGTGAGTGCCACACGTGTTTTACATTTAAAAAGGCGGAAACAGGGTATCAAACAAGTGACAGATTTGGGAGAGGTCTACGTAGACAGGAGGAGGATGCAGCTCGAAGCAGTCGAGGGAAACCTCGTCGTGGAGAGCGGGGCCGTGGAGACCACGGACCCAGATGGGCTCCTGAGGGTACAGGGAGACGTGAGATGCAAGGGCGACTGCGACTTCCTCTGCAGCGTCGAGGCCAACAAGATCGAGTCCCGGCGAGGCGACATATACGTTGAAGGAGGCTTGAAGGCCGAGTCCGTCGAGGTTAAGAGAGGCAGCCTCGAGGTAAGGGGGGCAGTAGAAGCCAAGCAGCTGAGGGTCTCCAGAAGCCTAACGACGCACGGCGCGGTTAACGCGGAGTACGTTAACACCGGGGGAACCTTCAAAGCCCGCGGGCCGGTGGAGTCTCACCGGGTAGTCGTGGGAGGAAGCCTACGCGCCGAGACCGACGTGAACATAGAAAACATTGACGTGGGCGGCTCAGCCACGGTGGGCGGCGAGGCCAGGGGCACAAGCATCCGCGTAGGCGGGACCTTCACCGGGGAGGGCCCCGTGCTGGTCGAGGACGTAGACGTAGGCGGCAGCTTCAAAGCCAACGACACCGTGGACATCGAGTCCATAGACGTCGGCGGCACCGTCAGGCTGTCCGGCGGCAGAGTCGCAAGGACCCTCGAGGTGGGCGGCTCGCTGAAGAGCTCAGAGCCCCTGGAGTTCGGCGACCTCGACGTCGGTGGAACCATCTCCCTCTCCGGGGGAGAAGGCGGAGACATAGGCGTCGGCGGCACCCTCAGGAGCGACGGAGAGCTCAAGTTCAAGAACATCAGCGTAGGCGGCACCGTGAAGATCGACGGCACCGCCAGAGGAGAAAACGTCTCGGTGGGCGGCACCTTAAAGGTATACGGCGACCTCAACCTCACCGAGAGGCTCAAGGTGGGCGGCAAGGCGGCCATCGAAGGAGACGCCAAGGCCGACTCCATGAGGGTCGGCGGAAAACTGGAGGCGTACAAGGCCGAGGCCGAGAAGTTCATCGAGACAAGCGTCCTCAGGACCAGGCACGGCGCCAAGGCAGCCCGCATCGAGATAGGCCGCAGGGGAGAGGCCCGGGGGCCCCTCATAGGCCAAGTGGTTATAGCCAAGGAGCGCAGCGAGATCGGGGACGTCTGGGCGGACGAGATACATCTCAGAAGCAGGGCCCGAGCCGGTTACCTCCACGGCCGCAGTATCCGCCTGGAGAACGGCTGCGAGGTCGAGGGAGTGACCTACACGGAGACGCTGAGGAGCGAGCCGTCTGTCAGGATCAGGACCGCGCCTCAAAAGGCTGAAAAACTGAGTGAACCACCCTTCTAGTGTTGCGCCATGGAGAGACGAACCAGGTACGACATTTACAGGGACATACTCGAAACTGTCCGCAGGCGAGGCGCAACGGGTATAACGAGGATCAGCTACGGCGCGAACCTGCCCGTGGACAGGGCCAAGGAAGCAGTCGAGTATCTGATGGAGCGGAAGCTCATCGACGAGGAGGAGTACGGCGGCAACATGAAGTACGTCATCACTGGCAAGGGCGGCCAGTTCCTCAACGCCCTCAGGACCGTCCGAAAGTTTCTGGAAGACGAAGGCGAGGAGTTCTAGCGGACCCCTCCGCCTCCTCCGCCGAACCCGCCTCCTCCGCCGAACCCGCCGCCACGGCCGCCGAACCCGCCGCCACGGCCGCCCCTGCTGGGTATCGCGGCGGTTCTTATGGGCATGAAGATGTAGGGCATAACGGGCGCGAAGCGGGCCGGCGCGTAGGGTAGGTCGAGCCTCTGCATGGCCTCTGCCACCTTTTCGCCGACGCCCATCGCGGTGCCGTAGACGAGCCACTTGCCCCACATGTTCAGGTCTTCGGTCTCGTACCGCTGGAGCTGGCTGAAGTCCGAGAGGTGCCGGGTGAAGCTGTCCCACTCGAGCTTCTCCCTGTAGGCGTCCTCCTTCCACCTCCCGAACAGGGTCGTGGGGAACGCGAAGGCTATGACGCACTGGATCACAGGTATGGCGCCGTACCAGAGGGCTCTCAAGATGATGCCTCCCGCGAGCTCGGTGGTCAAGAGGAACACTATGGAGGCGAAGAAGACGACCACGGAGGCCACAAGATACGGTAATATTCGGGGCCTGCCGTTGTAGGTGAACTCGTCGGCGACAGCCTTGCTTGGCCCACCCGTCAGCCGGGCGTAGTCTCTCTGCAGGCCGGCGACCCTGCTCGCTATCGCCTCGTCTTGTCTGACTACCTCGGCTAGGCGCCTCAGGTGCTCGGTGTTCACGACGCCCCTGACGCCGAGTTCGTCCATGTAGTCAACCACCATGGACTCGTACCTGTCTAGGCCGCTCCTGTCCAGCACCTTGATAACGAAGTCTTCGTCCCCGGTCATCTCGATGCTTATCTTCCCTCGTTCGTGGAGGTCCAGCATGGTGGCGTAGAGCCCGTCCTCGTCGTAGTCCCTGGCGTCGTTCTTGAACACCATGTTCACGAGCCACGGCTTCCGCCCGTCGTTGGGGACCGTGCTCAGGTACGTGGGGACGGTGAAGTCCCTCTCCTCGCCGTGCCTACGGTATACGTAGAGGAAGAGCAGGGGCACACCGAACCCGAGGAGCCTGTTGAGCCACAGCACGCCGGCGGCGGCGGTGTATTGTAGGCCGTACCAGAAGTTGGCGTCCTCGGTCTTCTTCCTGACGTCCTCCACGGGAGTCATGAAGCCGCTGAACT
>CAZEMD010000220.1:0-3941 GCA_964513225.1 uncultured Candidatus Bathyarchaeia archaeon
AGGTAGTTGAACGCCGAGAACCCGCTCTTCTTCAACAGCACCAGCCTGTAGTTCCTGGCCTGCCTGGAGAAGAACCCCCTCAGCTCATCGAACAGCGCAGAAGCACCCCTCTGAAGGGAACACGTCCATCGAGGTTTAAGATTTCGTAAAAGGCCGACGCGACGTTTAAACACGCGGCTGGACATTGATCCCTGATGAGCCGAGAGGACGTGGCCCGCCTGGCGGCGAGGCTGCTATACGACAGGAAATTAAAGGAGTACAAGGACGCCAAGGAGACGGCCGCCGCGAGCCTCGGCTCCAAGACGCTGCCCAGCAACTACGAGGTCGCGGTGGAGCTGGACGCCCTCACCGACCGGCTTGAGGGAGACGCCCGCCAGAAGCGGCTCACGGAGATGAGGGGGGCCGCCCTCCAGGTCATGAAGAAGCTGACACGCTACAGGCCCAGGCTCATGGGCAGCGTCTGGAGGGGCACGATCCGCCTGGGGAGCGACATAGACATCATAGTGTACGGCGACCCCGACGAGGTGGAGCACACCCTCTCCCAGAGCCACAAAGTAGCCGGCAGAGAAACCCGGAGGTTCACCCTGAACGGGCTGCCCAAGGAGACCACCCACATAAACATCACGGTGAACGGCTACGACGCCGAGGTCGTGGTGAGGCCCCCCGGAGACGTGGAAGCCTACAGGGAGGACCGCTGCGAGACCTACGGCGACCCGAGGAGAGGACTGGGCGTTCCCGAGCTGGAAAAGCTTATGAATACCGACCCCCTCCGCAGATTCGTGCCCAGGAGGCGGCCAAATTGAAGCCCAGGCTATTCGGGTCCTCAGGCATAAGAGGGCTCGCCAACGTAGACATAACCACCACACTAGCCCAGAGGGTGGGCGCCGCGCTGGCGACCATCCACACGGGAGGCTGCACCGTGGTGGGCAGGGACCCCCGGCTCACCGGCCCCATGCTGGAGGCGGCGCTCCTCAGCGGCCTGGCCTCGGCTGGGTCGGACGCCATCACGCTGGGCCTGGCCCCCACGCCGGTCACGGCTTGGATGGTGAAAGAGACCGGCTCCGACGCGGGCGTCGAGGTGACCGCCAGCCACAACCCGCCACAGTACAACGGATTAAAGATATTCAACGGCGACGGCGTCAGCCTCACCACGGAGGAACAGCTGGAACTGGAGAACGTGCTGGAGATGGAGTCGTACAGGCTGGCGCCCTGGAGCCACGTCGGGTCGGTGGAGGAGTTTGACGCCGTGCCGCCCTACGCGGACGCCCTCGCCGAGGCGCTGGAGGTCACGTGGGGCGGCAAGGCGGCGTGCGACCTTTTCAGCGGCGCCACGTGCGCGTCCGCGCCCACTGTGTTCACGGAGCTGGGCGTACAGACGGAGTTCATCAACGCCGTGCCCGACGGCAGGTTCCCCGCCGGGGACCCCGAGCCCAACGCCGAGACGCTTCAACGCCTCATCGGCTACATGAAAGCCCGCGGAGCCTCCATCGGTTTCGGGTTCGACGGCGACGGCGACAGGATGATGCCGGTGGGCGCCGGAGGCGTGGCCGACCCCGACAGGGTGCTGGCGGCCATCGCCGGGTACGCCGTGGAGAGAAGCGGCGGAGGCGTCGTGGTCACCCACGTTGGGGCGTCCATGTGCGTAGACGACGCGGTTGAGGAGGCAGGGGGAACGGTGGTTCGGACCCCTGTGGGGGACGCCCATGTGACCGAGGCGGTGGCGAAGCACGGCGCGGTGTTCGGCGGCGAGCCCGTGGGCGCCTGGGTCTTCCCCGAGGTCCACACGTGCCCCGACGGCGTGCTGTCGGCACTCAAGCTCCTGGAGGCGCTCGGGGAGAAGGACGCGACGCTGGAGGAGTTCGTGGAGGCTACGCCGAGCTACCCCCTGGGGAGGGCGAAGCTGGAGTGCCCGGACCCCCTCAAAGGGAAAGCCATGGAGGCCATCTCTGAGGGCTACATGGACGTCGTCAAGGGCGTCCGAGAGGTCAGCACGGTGGACGGGGTGCGCCTGGAGTTGGGGACCGGCTGGGCGCTCATCAGGCCGTCCGGGACGGAGCCACTCATAAGGGTGACCGTGGAAGGTAGAAGCAGAGAAGACATGGAGACCCTCATGGAAAAGTCCAAGAGCCTGGTGAAGAAAGTGTTAGGTGATTTCAAGTGAAGGCTGTAATACTGGCGGCTGGCCGGGGCACCCGGCTCAGGCCCCTGACGGACAGGTGCCCCAAGCCCCTGCTGCCGGTGGGCGGGAGGCCGCTCCTGGAGTGGCTTCTGCTCAGGGTCAGGGAGGCGGGGGTGACGGACGTCCTCGTGGTGACCAACTACCTGGAGGACATGATCAAGAAGCGTTTCGGGGACGGCTCCGATCTCGGGGTGGATATCAGCTACGTCACCCAGAGGGAGCCGCTGGGGACGGCGGACGCGTTCAAGTCGGCCCTGGGCTGGGTGGGCACCGAGAGCTTCATGGGCCTATACGGCGACCACTACGTCTCAGAGGGCACCCTCAAGGAGCTTAGGGAAGCCCACGTGGAGGGAGAGGTCACCGTCACCGGGCTCAGGGTGGATGACCCCAGCCAGTACGGCGCCTTCAAGCTCTACGGCGACGTGGTCACAGGGGTGGTGGAGAAGCCGCCCCGGGGGACGGAGCCCAGCAGCTACGCCAACGTGGGCATCTACGTGTTCCCGGAGAAGGTCTTCGGCTACATAGACAGGACCGAGAAGAGCAGCCGAGGCGAGTACGAGATCACGGACACCATGCAGCTAATGATCGACGACGGCGTCACCCTCCACATGCACGAGATACACGAAGGCGACTGGCTCGACATAGGGCTCCCCTGGACCCTGCTGGAGGCCAACAGGCGGGCCATGGCGGGCCTGGAGACCAGGATAGAAGGCAAGATCGAGAAGGAAGTCCATATGCAGGGCTCCGTCTGGGTCAAGAAGGACGCCCTGCTGCGCTCCGGGACGTACATCGAGGGCCCCGCGGTCATCGGCGAGGGCTGCGACGTGGGCCCCAACTGCTACATACGGGCCGGCACCTGCCTCGGCAAGAACGTCAGGGTGGGCAACGGCTGCGAGGTCAAGAACAGCGTAATCATGGACGGCACCCACGCCGCCCACCTCAGCTACATAGGGGACAGCCTCATAGGTGGCGACTGCAACCTGGGCGCCGGCACCATAACCGCCAACCTCCGGTTCGATGACACCGACATAGAGGTCAGCGTCAAGGGGGAGAGGATGAGCAGCGGCCGCCGCAAGCTGGGCGCCATATTGGGCCACGGAGTCCAGACAGGCGTCAACGTCTCCCTCCACCCCGGCGTCGTCGTGGGCAGCGGCAGCTGGATAGCCCCGGGAATCACGGTGCAGCGGGACGTCAAGGCCGGCGTCATAGTGTACCAGATGCCGGATCATCAGCAGAGGCCCCGCTAGCGCCCACCACATTTATTATCATCCACACCGCAAAGCTGACAGACGATGGAGCGAGACGAGTTCAAGAAACGTTTCCCCACCCTCGCCAAGGAGATGGAGGAAGGCAAAGGCAAGGCGGACCTCAGTTTCGAGGTGGAGCCACCCAAGCCCAAGCGCAGGTTCGCGGGATACACCCCCGGCGCCGAAGACTACCTAAGGCGATGCAGCGGCGAAGAGGAGGCTTTCGAGATCATCGAGTACCTCAAGGACCGAGAGGAGATCACCGGCGAGGAGGCCGACCGGCTGCGCAGGCAGCTGGAGGAGGAAGGCCTCAGAAGCTTCGGCCCCAAGAAGGAGCCGGGCCACTACGAGCGCGAAGGCTAGCCTTCGACTCTTGAACGGCACATGCACAGGGTTTTCTATCCATCCGACACGCTCTAAACGCTTGATCTAAAAAATTTGATAAAGGGGGATTAGCGGAGCTTGGACATGCTCTTCTCCAGGAACCCTAGGTCGAGCTTCTTCAGGGTCTCCTT
>CAZEMD010000221.1:0-3926 GCA_964513225.1 uncultured Candidatus Bathyarchaeia archaeon
CTCGCCGCCCTCTATGTGGACGAGGGCCCCTGTGGCCTTGCTGATGTCCTCGACGTCGAGGAGCTGGTTGTCCAGCGCCTTGGTCACCGCGTCTTCTACCTTGGTGCCTCCGTGTCCCTCCCCGAAGCCGATGGCACAGACTCCTGCGCCCATCATTATCGCCTTGATGTCAGCGAAGTCTAGGTTCATTATCCCGGGCACGCTGAGGGTCTCCGTCATGTTGTTGATGAAGTCTGCCACCCTCTGGTTGGCCACCGCGAACGCCTCCCTTATGGGCAGCTTCCCGGCCACCTTCCTGAGCCTGTTGTTGTCAATGACGACGACGCTGTCGCAGACGTCCAGCATCTTCTGGAGCCCTTCCTTGGCCTTCCCGAGCCTAGTCCCCTCAACCTTGAAGGGGATGGTCACGACGCCTATGGTCAGGGCGCCCGTCTCTCGGGATATCCTGGCGACGACGGGGGACGCGCCTGTGCCTGTTCCTCCGCCCAGCGCCGCCGTGACGAAGACAAGGTTGGCGTCGCCGATGGCGTTCTCGATCTCTGGGGCGCTCTCCTCCGCGGCCTTGACCCCCTGCTCGGGGTATCCGCCGCATCCGAGGCCGCCTGTCAACGTGTAGCCCAGAAGGACGCGTTCATCTGCCTGCGCTGTAGTGAGGTGCTGAGCGTCGCTGTTGAGCACCACGGTCCTGGCGCCGATCATCTTCTTTTCCATCCACGTGACCATGTTGCTGCCGCCGCCGCCTATGCCGAGTATGGCTATCTTGGGTGTGGCGTCGCGGGCGATCTCCTCGATGCTCTTATCGGGGGCTCCCTGAGGTACCACTTCTAGTTCAACGGTCAAGAACTTTCACCTTGTTTAACAATCCATCTTAGTGATCTGTATATAGCGATGTGTAGGTGAAAGATTGCACACACAGCCGCTATAGAAGCCGCTTGACGAGCTCCTCGTACTCGGGGTCCAGCTCCATGGCCCGCCTGTAATGGGTGAGGGCGCGGTCCCTCATACCGTGTTTGGCCAGGTGCACGCCGTAGCTGAATTGGGCCCTGGCGTCCTCCGGGCTCAGCTCCAGGGCCTCCCTGAAGTGGCGGTCGGCCTCGGTGGGGCTCTCCGTCTTGGCCAGGAACTGGGCGTAGTGTAGGTGAGCCTCGGCGTCTTCCGGGCCGCATCTGAGGGCGGCCTTGAACTCCCTCACGGCCTCCGGGTAGCGCTGCAGGTCCGAGAGGAGCCTGGCGTAGTACAGGTGGGGCTCCATCGCGTCGGGCGCCATGTCCCGTGACTTGACGTAGTGTCTCTCGGCGTCTGCGAGCCTGTGCCTGTTCGTCAGGAATATGCCGTAGACGAGGTTGTTGGTCGAGGAGTCGGGCTCCAGCCGCAGAGCCTCTGTGTAGTGGGTCTCGGCGGTCATGTAGCTGCCTTTGTGGGTGAGCAGCACGGCGTAGTAGAGGTGGGCCTCGGCGTTGCCCGGGTCCAGCTGTATCGCCGTCCTGAAGTGGTTCTCCGCCTCGGTGTGCCTGCCGAGCCTGTACAGGGTGACGCCGTGGAGGAGGTGGCTGGACGCGTTCATGGGCTCAAGGGTGTTCAGCCTCTTGTACTCGGCCTCGGCCTCCACGTACCTGCCGTGGTCCCCCAGGAACTTGGCGTAGTTCCTGTGCAGCGTGGGCTCTCTGGGGGACAGCTGTATGGCCTGCCTGAACGTGGCGTCGGCGTCCGTTGTCCTCCCTTGGCTCCACAGGAACAGGGCGTAGTTGTTGTAGGTGTTGGCGTCCCGTGGGTTCATGGCTATGGCCTCCCTGTACCATTTCTCTGCCTCCTCGCCCCGCCCCGTGTCGCTGAGGAGGTTGGCGAGGTTGTTGAGCGTGGTGGCGTCCACCTCCGCCTTGATGGACTCCCTGAAGTGGTGCTCGGCCTCGTCGTACCTCTCCAGCGAGTAAAGGAGTATGCCGAGGTTGTTGTGCACTGTCGCGTCGTCGGGGCTCACCCCCAGGGCGCGGGTGTACTGCCTCTCAGCCTCGTCGTACCTCTTCTGGTCTACGAGGAGCTGGGCGTAGTGGAGGCGAGCGGCTATGTTGTCCTCCTCGTGGGAGAGGGCCTTGTAGAAGTGGTGCTCGGCCTGGTCCGGTTTGTTGATCTTGGCGAAGAACTTTGCGTATATCAGGTGAGACTCGGCCGTGTCGGGGAAGACCTTGAGCTGACGCCGGGGCCTCGGCGGCGCCTGCTCCTCCTCGGGCTCCTCCTTCGGCTCCGGCCGGGGCCGCTGTATAAGTTTGACTCTTCCAGCCGCCGTCTCCCGCGCCTCGTCGGACTGGGAGATGTCCTGGGCGAGGAGGTACAGCTGCATGGCCTCCCTCCTCTTGTGGCTTCTGTTCATCTTGTCCCCGAGCTCGACGAGAAGCCCCGCCAAGGAGTCGTTCTTCCCCTCGTTCCGCTGTATCCACTTGACGAGGTGCATGACGCCGGGCAAGTCCCCGGTGTCAGTCATCTTGGTGATGAGCTCCTCGTAGTAACTCATGGAAGCAGCAACCGTGTGTTTGTGATGAATAGGTCCACGGGGATTTGATTCTTATGGGCGCCTGGAAGGCTCGGGGCGCCTGCATGGTTAAATGCGTCGGAGAGGGTGATCCTGTCTACTTTCTGGCGTCCACGATCCTGACGGACTTGGGATGTACGTTTATTATGACGCGCCGGGGGTCATCCATGTCCTGGGGGAACCAGAACCGTCTCCTCTGGGTCGGCCTCCAGGAAAGGTACCACCACTTCCACTTGTCCTGAACAACCTCGGGGTCCTCGAACTCGGCCTCCCCCTCGATCTCGTAGAAGGCCCCGCACTCGTCGCACGGGAAGGTCAGGAGCACCCTAGGGTCGCCCTCTATATCCTTCACCTTCTGGGTGCCCTTCTCGGTGGGGAACCACATGACGCTGTAGGGGTCCTCGTTGAAGTTAGTCATCGCGCGGCTGTTCTCCTTCCCGTTCTTGTCGAATGTGGTGAGGAAAACCGCCTTGGCTTCCTTGAAAGCCTCCTCCAGCCCTTCAATCCTGTTCATAGTATCACAATAAAACCGGAGCCGCGGTGTTAAAACATTAACTTATACACACGCCCATCAGCCGTGCACCAGCCTATGGCTGAGAAAAATGTTTTAGCCCCCAAGGAGCAACATGAAACCATGTCTGGTTCAAAGGGAGTCGAATACAAACGCCTAGTGATAAGGGACGCCATGCTCGTCAACGGACGAGGCACGCCGCCCTACGGCCCCGTGGACATACTCGTCGAAGACGGGAGGGTGGCCGAGATAGTGAACGTGGACCCCATCAGCCTCAACAGGTACAGCCCCGAACGGCCGGAGGGGGACCGAGTCATAGACGCCCGGGGCATGTACGTGCTCCCCGGCCTCGTGGACATGCACATCCACATAAACATCGACGACGACAAATGCGGCCCAGAGGGGCCCATGTACGCCTACAAGCTACTCCTAGCACATGGTGTGACCACTATACGGACCTGCGGCTTCGGCACCGACGAACAGCTCCTAGAGCACAAACGCCTCAGCGCCGAGAACAAGATAACCGCCCCAAACCTTGCCGTCCTGGGAAGCTGGCCGGCGGAGGTCCACAACGTCGAGGAGGCCCGGGAGGCGGTGAAACAGCTGAAGATGCTGGGGGTGGACGGCATCAAGATAATCCCACGTCCCCACGTCACCCCCGAGATGCTCCAGGTGCTCGGGGAGGGGGCCCGGGAGGCGGGCATGCCGGCGGGCGTCGCCATCCACGTCGCCCAGAGCAGCGAGCTGGACGCCATGGACGTCACCTACGCTGGCCTGGACAAGATCAGCATAGAGCACACCTACGGCATCCCCCAGGCCGCGCTGCCCGGCAGCCAGGACTTCCCGCCCGACTACAACTACAGCGACGAGGTGGATAGGTTCAGGTGG
>CAZEMD010000222.1:0-3901 GCA_964513225.1 uncultured Candidatus Bathyarchaeia archaeon
CAACATGGACATCAACGCCGGCACCATCCTGGACGGCAGCGAGAGCCTGAACAGCGTGGGGCGCCGCATCTTCGACGAGATCGTCTCGGTGGCCAGCGGCAGGAAGACCAAGGCCGAGGCGCTGGGTTTCAGGGACTACGTTGTGTTCGGCAGGGACAGGGCGTCCGAGAGGCTGCTAGGTCACTGCTAAACTTTTATTATAGAACTACAAATGGAGTAAGTCAAGTATTCGATGTCCTTTTTAGGAGATATTAGAAGATTACAAACCAGTTAGAGTGTACGTATTAATCCGATATGTCTCGGGTATGGGTGCATTCTGGATAATTGCTACATCCGTAGAATCGGCCATAACGTCCATTTCTTTCAATTTCCACTCCTTCACAATCAGGACACGGTGTGGCTCTATGGTTGCATTTTGTACAAAGGTACTCCTCACCTTGATTAAGAAGATATCCTGATCCACATTTGGGACATCTTATTGGTCGATAGGAACAGTAAGGGTAGTTACTACAAGAGTAGAAATCACCGTATTGCCCATTTCTTAACAAAAGTTCACCTGTGTTACATCTTGGACAAATACCATAATTGACTTTCTTAATTTGATTTAGATTCACACTGTAGTCTTCCTCACATATCTCGTTAATAAAAGTCGAAGGGCTAGATGGGTTACTTATAAGAAAAACATGTTTTTTAGCCCTTGTCACTGCTACATAGAACAACCTTCGTTCCTCTGAGTGTGGGAATTTATCTTGTTTAGAGAGTACGAGATTTAGTAAAGGATCATCTGATATCTCGCAAGGAAAACCCATTTTTCCTGAATCCAAGCCAATGGTTATAACGTAATCAGCTTGAGTGCCTTTTGATTTGTGTGCAGTAAGATACTTAATAGAGAGGTTTGGATAATCGAAAATAATTTGTGGTTCTTGGTATCGATATCTACCAATTATAAAAACGGTCCCTCCTTTCTGGTTTAGTTCATTCAGAATTGTATTAATTTCAAAAATAGTATCATTTGAAAAAATAATTGATATCGCAGGGTTCTTGACATGGTCTCGTGTTTTAAGTTGCTTAGATATCTGATGTGGATTTTTAAGAATGAATTTTGTTGAAAACTCACATATCTCGTTATTGAATCGGAACGTTTCATCCAAGAATAAAATTTCTGAGTGCCCAAAATTTTCCTCAAAGTTAGTCATAATGTTAAGGTCGCTTCCTGTAAACCTGTATATGCTTTGCCAATCGTCGCCCACGCAAAATAGTTTGCTTTCTGGGTTTTGGTTTAGTAATGCATTTAGAAGTCTAGCTCTACTCTGTGAGATATCTTGGAACTCGTCTACTAGGATGTACTTGTATTCGATCTTGACTTCTCTAGTTTTTATATAATGTATGGCTTTGTTTATCATATCGTTAAAGTCGATTTCATCATTTTCAACGAGATATCTATTATATTCCTCATAAATTGGCTCAAAGATTTCGAGAAAAGCATGAGACTTTTCTGTATCAGGTAAAATGTACGATTTCTGTTTCAGTGTCGGGATATTAGTGTTGCTTGACTTGTATAGATTAAGGAATGTTGAAAGTAGGTTAGTAATAGGTTGAACATATCCAAGATTATTTAATTGGGCAAAAAGTTCTTCTTCGGTAATTTGTTTAAATTTGACTCCTTCAGACTCAAGTTTCTTCTTTAAGTTTTCAAGTAGTTTATTTTGCCTTTTTTCATAGCTGTATGTTTCTATTAGTTTGGTTTCGTATTTTTTGTGGGTTTGGCGTTTCCAATCCATTTCTTGGAGATATTTTTGTCTTGGTACGCATGGTGCCGTATTTCTATTTTCGTCTATTCCGAAGTGTTCTATGTATATTCCATATTCGGGTAAGTAAAAATCGGGGGTATATTGTCCGTATAATTTACTTGCTGTATTATGCTCATATCTAGCCTCATATTCATAGTCTATACCATTTGTGTATAGGTAGTTGGCTATTTCTAGCTCCTCATAGCTTTTTACGATGTCACCTTTGAGGCTTCTCACATCATTTTCTCTAAGGTATGTATAATACTCTCCGAGGGTTTTGAATTCCCAGAGGCTCTTGTATTCCGTTTGAGATAAGAAAAATCTATTCATTTTACGAAGGAATCTAGTATCCTGTTTTTTGGTTTCTATAACATTGCTTATGAAATGTCGGAGCTTGATTGAATCGGTTGAGAGTTTTGATATTGTTGGTTTTTCGTTATGAGCTTCTGCTATTATCTTCATTCCTAATCCGTGAAATGTGTTTACGTCGAAGGATACGCCAAATAGGTCTTTGAGCCGTGAGTTCATCTCATCTCGGGGGTCACTACCGAAGGAGAGAAGTAGAATATGCTCAGACTGTATACCCTTTTTTTGGATGTATCCTGCTTTACCTATTAATGTGCTTGTTTTACCTGTCCCAGCACCAGCGACTACGAGGTTTCTGTATTCGTCTACGATTATTGCCTCTCGTTGTTTTTGGGTGAGTGGATATTTCTCAAGAGATTCAAAGTAAGCTTGATGTTTTTGGAGTTCTTTTTTCAAATAAAATCGATTACGCTTCTTAATGAAATTAGGATCTTGGTAGACGGTTTCAAGTTTTTCAAGTTCATTGCTTAGTCCTGTTTTAACGTGTTTTTTATGCTTTGAATATGCTTTCAATAGTTTTGATAAAATTATCCATCGATTTTTCCATTCGGTAAACGATTTTTTTGTAAGATAGTAATTAGGGTCGTCAAGTAACGCGAATTCACTATACGCTTTTTCAATATCGTTTTTCCTTTCACTTACTTCTCTAAGAAATTTCTTTCTACCGCCGAAAAAGATTATATCAATAACGTTTTCTATTAGTTCCAAGCTTGTCCCACCATAATATTATTTTGATGATTCCTGATTGCTTTTTTAACTATATCTGAAGCGTCATAATAGTAGTAGCCCTCGAATTGTACTGTTGCGACGAAATATACTCCAGTGGTGTACACTATAGCTTCATCAGCGCTCATAAGATGTTTTTCAAGGGTTACGTAATACCTTGAATCCATCCAAGTATGATTATTCATGCACACAATCAAGTTTTCACGAAAAGGTGAAATAAACAAGAATCTCATTCTTATCAGCTTAATTTTCTTAAATAGCACATTATACTATGAGAAGTTAAAATATTCAGATTAATATAAAAATAGTTAATGGTCTGGGAACCTGTATTTCAAGCACATTACCTTAACTGTTATTTACTCTTTTACACCCATTCTCCCACGATATGGAGTATTTCGCCCAAGCCTACGAGGAGCTTATAAAGAACATCTCCGCCGCCCTTGAAGGCCTCGACAGAGGGGAGGTGGAGACCCTGCTTGAGAGCCTGACGGACACTAGGGCTCGGGGCAAGAAGGTGCTCGTGGTGGGCGCCGGCAGGAGCGGCCTGGTTGGCAAGGCCTTCGCCATGCGCCTCATGCACCTGGGCTTCCAGGTCTACGTACTGGGGGAGACCATCAACCCCAACGTAGGCGAAGGAGACTTGGTCATAGTAATATCCGGGAGCGGCATGACCACGATGCCCCTGGCCGCCGCCCAGATGGCTGAGAGTCTCCACGCCAAGGTGATAGCCATCACCAGCCAGGAGGAGTCGCCGCTGGCCCGGACGGCTGATGTCGTCGTGGACATGCCCGGCAGGGAGGAGATAGCGGCTGAGGACGAGTACCATATAAGGCAGTTGAAGGGGCAGCACGAGAGCCTGGCTCCCATGGGCACCATGTTCGAGGACACGACCATGATATTCCTGGACTCGATAATAGCCGAACTCATGAACAGGCTGGGCCTCAGTGTGGACGCCATGAGGGAGAGGCACGCGACGATAGAGTAGGTCTGCTACATCTCGGCGAGGACCACGTCGTCGT
>CAZEMD010000223.1:0-3876 GCA_964513225.1 uncultured Candidatus Bathyarchaeia archaeon
GGGGACCATGAAGTGCAGTATGGGTATCCTGAACACCATGTCGACGACTAGCGGTATTATGAAGATGAGGGCGGGGTAACTGCTGTCGTAGAGGTAGCCCCCCAGTATGGGCGCCCCCACCCTCACCAGGGCGCTGAACGTGTTGCTTATGCCCAGCCATCTGCCCCTCTGCTCCGGTGGCACCAGCTCCATCATGAGAGTCTCGTAGGCGCTGCTGCTCAGAGCCACCCCCCGTAGGAACCAGGCTGGAAGCAGCCAGTACGGGTTATCTGCGAACACGACCATCGCGAAGCTCAGCCACAGCGCGGGCCTCACGGAGATGAACGCGAACTTCCTGCCCCTGGTGTCGGCGAACCTGTTCATGGGGACCGAGAAGATGATGGCTGCTATCGTCGACACGGTGGTCATGAGGCCGAGGACCAGCTCGTCCGCGCCCTTCACCTCCGCCGCGTAGAGGAAGACGAAGTTCTCCATGGTGCTCCAGACGAGCGCCCCCATGGCCCCCACGACGATCATGGTCTTCAGCTTCCTGCCTCCCTTCATGACCTCAGCCATGTCGCCGAGGAAGTCCACCTTCGAGTCTTTCCTCGGCTGCGGGAGCACGTCGGTGAGCCTCAGGTAGACGTAGCCGTAGACACAGATCATCCCGGCGAGGCGCATGATGAACAGGGGCCTGATGCCGTCGACGTTGAGGCCGCCGAAGTGGTTGACGAGAAGGGCGGCTGGTATTGGGCTCAGTAGGCCCAGTATTTGGGCTATGATCATCCTGAACCCGAGCCCCGTGGCCCTGTCCTCCGGCTTGAGGCCGTTTATGATTATGACCTGCTGGCTGCGGAACATGAGGGACATGGTGAAGGGGTTGACGACCATGGCCAGCAGTATCCACCGCCAGTCCTGGGCGAAGGCGTAGAGGCCGATCATCACGACGTGCAACAGCATCCCTGCCCCCATGACCTTCTTCAGGTTGTGGTTGTCGGTCACCCAGCCCACGGGCATGCTTATTATCATGCTTATGAAGGAGCTGACGCTGCTCAGGTAGCCTATCATGACGTTGTCTGCGCCCAGGGCCTTCGTGTATATGCTGCTGTAGTTGCCTGTGAGGTTGAAGAGAAACATGGCCCCGCCGCTGCGGACTATCATCATCCAGTAGTTGTGGCTCTGCCTGGAGAGGAACTCCCTGATCTCGCTGACTCTGTCCCTTAGCCCCACTGAACCGCACCCTGACAGACTGGTTACCTGATGCCGTGCCTCGATATAAAACCGGCCGCATTCAGCGCAGGCTGAATAATTATATGCGGCCGGCACCAAACAGCATGCATGGTCAAGGTAGAGGTAAGGGTCATCAGCCAGGAGGGCCACTGCGCAGCCGGCCACAGGGTCGGCGACGAGATAGTGTTCGACTGGGACACCCACGAGATAGAGGGAAGAATCTGTCTGCACGCGCTCTACTCGGCGCTGCCCAAGATATACGCCTTGGCCCACGGAGCCGACGTGGCTTTCGCGGAGTCTGATGACGGGTCCAGGGTCGCCAGGCACGCGTGCCCAGACGGGTACAACCCGGTGATCTATGAGCTCAAGAAGATCAGTTAAACCGTTTCCTCTGGCCTCACATGGTCCCTCACCAGGAACACGATGAGGCCGACGTCAATCGCCGCCAGCACGAGGTTGACGAGCATAGGCATGTGGTAGCCGTATGCGTCGTATAGTATGCCCCCTATCAGGGGCCCTGGGAGCGCCACCAGCCCCCTGAAGGTCGCGTACCCGCCTATGGACTTCGCCCTCTCCTCAGGGTCCACGTTCTGCGCGATCCACGCCTGCTCCGCCGGGGCCCAGAACGCGGCGCTGAATCCCATCAGCATGTTGGCCGCCATCGCCACGGGGAAGCTCTGGCTGAGCAGGAGCGACGCGAGCAGTATACACGACAGCACTTGGCTTATGGCCAGGTACTTGACGTAGCCGACCCTGTCAACGTACCTGCCGAGGACGACCTGGAACAGCGCCATGGTCCCCGTGTTCACAGCCGTCATCAATCCGAGCATCCCGGGGGTGAAGCTGAACGCCTCCGTGAGCAGCCCGTTGATGAGCCTCCAGCCCACGCTGAAGGCGAAGAGGTCGACGGACATGGCGACGTAGAAGCCCCAGAGGTACCTGGGCGGCCTGAACGTGTCCAGCATCGATCCCCAAGCCTTACTCAAGGTGAACGACGCCGATGCCACCCTCCCCCGGGTCTCACCGATCCTGAACATCGTCACGAGCAGCGACGCGAACGAGAAGAAGACCGCGAGAGAGAAGACCAGTCTGTACCCCACGTTGTCCGCCAGCCACCCCGCGGCGAGGGTTCCGAGAAGACCCGTCGCCATGTAGCAGCTACCCAGCACGCTGTAGACTCTCCCCATCTCGTTGCCCGTCGAGGACTCGGCCACCACCGCCTGCCAGACAGGGACCAGCGCTATGCCTAAGCCTATCAGCGTCATGCCCGCTGCGAGGAGAAGCCACGACCGCGCGAAGAGGAAGCAAAGGCTCGACAACAATATGAGGAGGTCCCTAAACACTAGGAACGGCTTCCTCCCGTAGACGTCCGAGGCGGCGCCGAACACGGGCTGGACGGCTATCTTAGCCAGGTCCATGAGGCTCTCTAGGGCCCCTATGCTTCTGATGGGGACGCCGAGGCTCAGCGCGAAGGGCTGCCACACCACGTACCTGAGGTTATCTCTTATCCCTCGGAGAGCCGTCGCCACGGCCAAGTAAAGTATCTGCTTCTCCTCGCGGATGGAATCCTGTAACGCCAAGCCTCTTCAATGGCGATACTGAACAGGAGTCTCTCATTTAACCCTAACTGAAAAAAGGTGGTTTACTCAAGCTGTTTAAGGATCGCGGGTAGCCAGACGGGCATGTCCGGCGGGAACCGGCTGGTCACGAGGTTGCCGTCCACCACCACCGGCTCGTCAACGTATTTTCCGCCCGCGTTCTTGACGTCTGTCGAGACGCTCCTGACACATGTGAGCCTGCGGCCCTCCACCACCTCGGCCTCTATGAGCATCTGGGCGGCGTGGCATATGGCACCGATGACCAGCCCGTTGGCGTCGGCGTCCTTCACCAGCTTCACCATCCCGTCCTTGGTCCTCATCCGGTCTGGGGCCCAGCCCCCGGGTATGATGAGCGCCTTGTAGTCGTTTACGTCTATTTCACCCGGCGTCTTCGTGGACTTTATGCTTCCCCCCTTCTTGCCGATGTACGTCTCGCCGGCCTTGGGGCCCACGACATCCACCTCGTAGCCCGCCTCCTGGAGCCTGTAGTAGGGGTACAGGAGCTCCACGTCCTCGAAACCGTTCTCCACCAATATGATTGCCTTGTCCATTTTCGGGTCATGAACTGGGGCGTAACGGCCCGATATGAAGGTACAGGCGTATTGTATGTCTCCACCGCACACCTATTTAGCGATAAATCCATGATCCGATAATCTGTATCAGGTTTCGATCATGGCTGCGCTGTGCGGTAGATGCGGTGACCCCATCAGGGGGTTCAAGGGGTACGACCCCGAGATAGGCGAGATATGCTTCACATGTTACTTGGAGATGCTTCAAAACCCCATAGATCAAATCGAAAAAACGAATACCGAAACAACCGAAATAGGCTTGGAACTCGTAATCCTTGACAAGATTCCGGACAGTTGAGCCCCCCCGCTATCCCTACCTCCAACATTCAATAATCCTGCTATCCAAACAATTCTTCTGAAATATTTCTAAAGTCATTAAATCTGGACTTTTACGCTACATGTTTTAAACGCGTGTAAGATATTCCTCTGGGACCGGGAATGGTTACTGAGAAGGACATCGCGGAGTTCGGGGACCTGTGGGCCCTCATGTACTGCACCTT
>CAZEMD010000224.1:0-3840 GCA_964513225.1 uncultured Candidatus Bathyarchaeia archaeon
GTCGAAGGAGGGCCTCTTGACGTAGGGCCCGGTCTGGCCGAATCCGCTGACGGAGGCGAACA
Organism: uncultured Candidatus Bathyarchaeia archaeon; assembly: GCA_964513225.1. Lineage (GTDB taxonomy): Archaea > Thermoproteota > Bathyarchaeia > TCS64 > TCS64 > RBG-16-57-9. The sequence continues at coordinate 63 of CAZEMD010000224.1, forward strand.
CTATGTCGGGTTTGACCTTCTTGAGGTCGTCGTAGCCGATGCCGAGCCTGTCCATGACGCCGGGCCTGAAGTTCTCGACCACCGCGTCCGAGGATTCGACGAGCCTCTTGAGTGCCTCGACGCCTTCCACGTTTTTAAGGTCGAGGACGACGCTCTTCTTGTTGCGGTTCACGAGCATGAAGTAGGCGTTCTGGCCCTGCACCGAGGGGTACTGGGGGGAGGACCGGCTGGCGTCGCCCCAAGGCGGCTCGACCTTGATTACCTCGGCGCCCATGTCGGCGAGGAGCATGGTGCAGAAGGGGCCGGCTAGGTGCTGGGTGAGATCTACGATCCTGATTCCCTGTAAAGCAGAAGTCAATGTATCACCTTTTCACAGTGGCTATGCTTCGCGGGGTTAAGAGTTTTAATGCGGTTCGGCGCGTGGTCTTGAGGAGCGGAGGCTCCGCGTCGGATATCCCCTGCCATCTTTCCCCGCGTGGGTGGGCTGTGTACCCACTCCCCCCTGTGTGTGTTTTCTTTTGGGGGCGTCTCTTTTTTCGCTTGTTTTTGGGTTCTGGGCTTTTTCGTGTCTCGTTTGGGTGTGTGTGGGCGCTGTCCTGCTACTGTTCTGCCACGGTTCTGCTTGGTTGTATGGAGATTCGTCGTTCAGTGTTTAACTTTAGTTGGATGGTGGTTTTCATAGTCTCTATGTATCTTATCGCCCACGGCGCCGAGGTGTTACCCCAGAGGCTTCAGTCCTTGTTTTGATGGATCTTGCTCTCGAACAAGTCTTGGGCCTTGGATCGACGACTTGGCGTTTCCCTTATAATTGGTTACTTATTATAAGCGTTTTTTCTGGATATGGGTAGTTATTTCCTTCATCTTAATTTTTCATCTTTTTTTATGTATAAATAATATTTTTATTTGTATAACAGTTAGTTTTAGTTAAAATACTTTATGTAATTATTTATTGTTACTTTTTAGCTATGATTGAATAAAAATGTAAAGAAAGTCATTTATATATAGTTTTTAGTTATTACCGAAAATTATGCTGACAATTAGAAGAAACTAGAAAAAGGGACCAGAGCAATAATTATTGCCTTAATTATTTAGATGGCGCGAGAATAAAACCGGTTTCACGTTTTGTATATTTAGATTCCAAACCCCCGCAGATGTTTTCCTAGACTTGTGCGCGCAGGCGAGGGATAATAAAGGGGGTCTATATTTGGTTGTCACTCGCCTTCAGTTTTGGCGAGCTTCTCTGGGCCGTATATCGCGAAGGACTTGTCGTAACCCGCGAGGAAGATCTCGCTTGACATGTGCAGCGCCCCTGTGGGGCAGTTCTCCGCGCACAAGGCGCAGAAACAGCATTTACCTAGGTTTATCTCGGGGCATTTTTTATCCAGGTACTCCACCATCTTTATGGCGTCGTTCGGGCACACCCTCGAGCACATCCCGCAGCCGACGCATTTCTCCGGGTCAAGGACTTGCCTCCCCCTATAGTTTTCTACTGGTGGAAGCGCCTCCTTTGGGAATACGAGCGTCATTGGCTTCCTGTATAGGTTTCTTAAGAGTTTGAACGGCTCCAGCAATCTACTTAGCTTCATCTCCTTCACCTATCCACGTCCGCCGGGCAGGGGTCCAGGCTCCAGTATATGGCTGGGACATCAGCGATGTACTCCTTCTTCGCCAAGTATGGGAACTCATCTAGGCTGTGGGAGAAGCTCGGCCCCCGCACCTTCACCCTGTAAGGCTTGTCGGTGCCGTCACCCACCATATGGTAGCATTGTTCGCCTCTCGCGGACTCGCAGCAGAAGTACGTCTCCTTTTTCTTCGCCTTTGAGAAAGGCTTGAACGCCTTGTTCTTGAAATCGCCTTCGGGTATCTTGTCCATCGCATCCTTGATGATGTTCATGCTCTCCTCTATCTCCAGTCTTCTGCACATGCTCCTCGAAAACGCGTCCCCCGTGTCCTGAGTCACCACTTTGAAGTCGAGTTGGTCGTAAATCTCGTAGGGCTCGTCCTTCCTGAGGTCGGTCTCCACGCCTGCGGCCCTCAGGTTTGGCCCGGTGGCGCCTAGCCTTACGGCGTCCTCCGCATCGAGGAAACCGACGTCCTCCATGCGGATCCTGAAGGTCTCGTTGTTGAAGACCAGGAAGTCGTACTGCTCAAGATCCTTCTCTAGGCGGGTGAAAGCCTCCTCCACCATCCCAGTGAAGCCCTCCGGCAGGTCCCTGCGGACGCCGCCCGGGAGGAAGTAGCAGGGGTATATCCTGCCGCCCGTCACCTTCTCTAGGATCCGTATTATGGGTTCCCTGTCCCCAAACGCTATCTTGCAGCCGCTGTCTAGGCCCAGCGCCATGGAGGTTATTCCTATCCAGGTTATGTGGCTCAGAATCCTCCCGAGTTCCGCCATGATCGTCCTGATATACTTTCCCCTCTCGGGGGCCTCCACCTCGAGGACCTTCTCGGAGGCGTTGACGTACCCCATTTCAGACGCGAATGGGTCTAGGATACATATCCTGTCGACCAGAGGCGAGTTCTGTAGGTAGGTTCTGTACTCCATCAGCTTCTCGAAGCCCCTGTGGAGGTACCCGGGGTCCGGTACAAGGTTGACGACCCTCTCCCCTTCCACCGTGACGTAGGCGTGGAAGTGCCCAGATGCCGGGTGGCATGGCCCAAATGGTATTGTGAAGAACGATATATCGGAGTTCACTCCCTTTCACCCCCGTAGAACTTATCCAGAACGTACTGCCTTGAGTTAAAGTCCTTTCTAAGAGGGGGGACCCCCTCCCAGTCCTCCAGCAGGAGGGGGGTGAGTTCGGGGTGTCCCTCGAAGTCTACGCCGAACATCTCGTGGCACTCCCTTTCGTGCATGTGAGCCGATCTCCATATGGGTGTGAAAGACTTGATCATTGGGTCGCTACGTGGTAACCGCGTCTTCAGCATAAGCCTAGTGTGGGAGCCGTGAGACCATAGATGGTAGATCAGCTCGAACTCCTCCTCGTCCAGGTAGTCGACCACCGTCACGTCGGAGAAGTGGTCGAACCCCATGTTCTTTAGCGCCAGCGCCACCTCCTCGGCCAGGGTTCTATCCACTAGAAGGGTCGTAGTCTCGGCGTCCTCCACGTAAGTGACCGACTCGTTGAATCTCTCCTCTATGAACTGTCTGACTTTTATGTCCGTCTCTTCGTCCTCCTCTAATGCCCCTTGAAGCCGCTCTCTATGGCTTTCATGGCCATGACGATGCCGTGCCCGATGTTCTCGGGCTTAGGCGGGCATCCGAGGACCCAGACGTCCACGGGCACCACCTCGTCGATATGCTTCACGGTGTTGTAGGAGTCCCAGTACATGCCGCCCGTCATGGGGCAGCTGCCCAGCGCTAAAACAAACTTGGGTGACGGCATCTGGTCGTAGATTAGTTTCACCCGCTTTGCGCCTTTCGTGGTGATGTACCCCGAGACTATCAGTACGTCCGCGTGTCTAGCGCTGGCGGTGGGAAGTATGCCGAACCTTTCCATGTCGTAGCCGGAGCCGACCCAGGGAAGAAGCTCCATGAAGCCGCAGGAGTTGAAGTAGTTGATGACCCAGAGGGACTTTGCGCGTGAGTAGTTAACTATAGACATTCTACTACACTAGACCTTAGTCTTAATTAGGGTTTTCTGGTTGTAGAACGTCTTGTTTATTAAGATTAGGGAGAAATTCTACTCGGTAGCCCATTATCATGATGAATTACGACGTTTTATCCCGAAAGCCCTCGATTTTCAAGTCCTTCACAGGCCTCGAAGTGCCCGAATTC
>CAZEMD010000225.1:0-3837 GCA_964513225.1 uncultured Candidatus Bathyarchaeia archaeon
TGGGCGTTGCTTTTTAGTAGCACACCCCGGCTCAGGAAGATGTTGTTTTCCATCCCGACGCGCACGTGGCCGCCCATGGACATGGCGACGGCGCCCATGGGGAGCTCGTTGCGGCCCAGGGCGCAGACGCTCCACGTCCAGCCCGGCGGCAGCTGGTCCACGCAGTACTGGAGCATCCGGGGAGTGGCGCTGAACCCGGTTCTCCCGATCATCACGAACTGTATGTGGAGAGGCGTCTCGAAGACGCCCTCCTCGGCCAGCATCTTGGCCGTGTTGATCATCCCGGTGTCGTAGACCTCCAGCTCTGGCTTGATCCCTTGGTCCATCATGTAGCCGGCCCACCGCTTTATGCGGGGCACGTCGTTCATGAAGACGCCGCGGTAGGGCGGCGTCCAGTGGTTGACGGTGCCCATGTTCATGGACATCATCTCCATGCCCAGCCCACACCGCTCCTCTATCATCCTGTCCAGCGCCTCGTCCGACGCACGCCTCCCCCCACCTGTGGTCACGTTGGTGATAACGTCACACCTCCCCTGAATCATATCCACGTACCGCCTCAACAACGGATTAGGGTCAGGCGCCGGCTTACCCGTCCCCGGCTCCTTGGCGTGGAGATGCACAATGCTCGCCCCAGCCTCCCAGCACCGCACCGTCTCCTCCGCGATCTCCTCCGCCGTCGTCGGCACATAAGGCGTCATCTCCCTGCTCACAGGCTCCCCACCCGTCACCGCGGCCGTTATGATGAGCTTACCCATAACCATCAATACATACAAGGAGGGTCAACGGATAACTTTAATGAGAGAAAAAAGGTGGCAGGCACTGGATAATAGCCGGCGGTGGGGAGCCAAGAATCGCTTCCCTGCCCTCAGCGGTGGTTAGTTTTAAAGCCGCCACATCCATGTATCTCAGAGCGACGCCCCAGGCTAGACCATGCTCACGGGCATCGATTCGGTGGAAAACATGGGAGACACAATCGTCGTAACCGGCCGAGGTGGTACGGGGAAGAGCACGTTCACGACCCTCTTCTCGCGTTTCCTCGGGGAGTCAGGCGTGGAGCCGCTGCTCCTCGTGGACTCCGACCCCGACCAGAGCCTCGCGGAGATGCTGGGTATAGACCTCTCGGAGGAGAACAAGAAGTCGATAGCGGAGATGTTGTCCGACATACTCAAGGAGCGAAGAATGGCGCGGATGACCGGGATGACGCCCACAGACAAGATCGAGCCCTTCCTCTTCCAAGAAAGCCTGTACGAAGGCAGAGGCTACTACGACTTCCTCGGCGTCGGCACCAAGTGGATCCCGGGGTGCTACTGCCTACCCGACAGGAGCCTAGGCATGATCATGGAAAAGTGGGCCGAAAACTACAGGCACGTCATAGTGGATTCTCCGGCGGGCGTGGAGCACCTCAACAGGCGGATAACCAAGAAGGTGAGCGACGTCTTCAACATTCTAGACCCCTCCAAGAAGAGCTTCGACAACGCCGAGCGGAGCCACAGGATAATGCAGGAGGTCGACATAGAGTTCGAAAACTATTACCTCGTGGGCGGCTACAGGTTCCCGGAGAGCCTCGACGCGGAGGCCCACAGACAGCCCTTCGAGTATCTGGGCAGGGTCGCCCCGGACCCCCGGATAACTGATTATAACCTAGAAGGCAGGTCGCTGTTGGAGCTGCCTGAAGACTCCCCGGCCTACCGGTCCGTCAAGGAGATAGCCGTGAAGGTGGGCTACCCCAGGTAGGTGACTGCCGTGAAGATAGCTGTGGCGGGGAAGGGCGGCGTCGGGAAGACTTTCATCTCAAGCACGCTGTGCAGGCTCCTCGCATCCGACGGGTACAACGTGCTGGCCGTCGACGCTGACCCCAACTATAACCTCGCGTACGCCCTCGGAATCCCCAGCGAGGTAGCCGACGGCATAGTGCCGCTGACGGAGAACGACGCCCTCATCATGGAGAAGACGGGTGTGTCCTCGGACGCGTACGCGCCCATCTTCAACATAGCGCCCACCGTGAACGACATCGTTGACAGGTTCGGGGTAAACGCCCCGGGTGGCGTGAAGCTCCTCGTAATGGGCACAGTTAGGGGCGGCGGCACCGGGTGCATGTGCGGCGCCAACGCCCTGCTCAGGGTCCTGGTGCAGCACCTCCTCGTACAGAGGGGGGAGGCGCTGGTCATGGACATGGTGGCCGGCCTGGAGCACCTGGGAAGGGGCACGGCGAGGAGGATGGACGCCATGCTTGTGGTGGTGGAGCCACGAATGAAGTCCATGGACACCATGCGGAGGATACTCCGGCTAGCCGAGGAGATCCAGATAAAGGAGGTGCTCGCCGTGGGCAACAAGGTGGCCAACGACGCCGAGAGAAGGTTCATCAAGGACAACATGGAGGCCATGGAGGTGCCGGTGATGGCCATGGTGCCCTACGACGCCGCCGTCGGCATGGCCGACATGAAGGGAGTCCCAACGCTGGAATACGCTAAAGACAGCCCAGCCGTACAAGCCATAGGGGAACTCAAAGACTACCTCGTGGGTAGATACAGACCTTAACATGACCGGGGATGAGGATCCGGATCAAACCAATTAGAACCAGTTACTGGCGGCCGGGCACGGACTACGGGCGGGCGATCATCGAGGCGGTGAAGCCCTACCTTAGAGACGGCGACATACTTGCGGTGAGCGAGAAAGCCGTCTCCACTGCCCAGGGAAACCTCGTGGACGAGTCCAGCGTCCAGCCGGGCCTCGTGGCCAGGTTCCTCGCGGGGCCCTGGACGAGGAGGCTGTGGGCGGGGCCGCTGGGCAGGCTGACGAAGCTAAAAGAAAGAACCTTGGAGAACCTGAGAGGCTACCCGGAGGCGGAGGGAGCCGCTCACAAGCAGACGACGATCTGGTACGCTGGCTTGGCGCAGAGCCTAAGGCACTACTCCGAAGGGGGCATAGACGCCAGCAACCTACCCTACAGCTACGTGTGCCTGCCGCTTCGGAGGCCCACGAAGACGGCGACAGAGATCGCTCGACGCGTCAGGATGGAGACGGGGAAGGACGTGACCGTCATGATCGTGGACGGCGACACCACATACACCTGGCGGAGTCTCCACCTGGCTCCTCGGAGGGTGGACGCGCCGGGCCTGGTTCACATAGGGGGCTTCCTCCTCTTCGTGCTGGGCCGAGCCCTGGGCCTGAGAGCCAGGCAGACACCGGTTGCGATCGCGGGCGGCCGCCTGAACCCGGACAGGGCGCTCTGGCTCGCGAGCCTGTACCACAGCCGCTGCGGCCGAGGCGCGGGAAGAACCGTCTGGGGGATGGCCGAGAGCATGGGAACCGGACTCACGGGCGTCACCTGGGAGATGATGGAATCTGCGCCGCACCACCCGGTGGCCATAATCAGGGTCAGAGACGACTGAGGCCATCGAAGAGAGGCCGCTCCTGGACATAGGACCTGCCGAGAACGAGGGCGATATAGGCCTTCTCAAGCTCCCTGCCGAGATAGGCGGCGTGGTCCAGCTTCGATACCAGGCCCTCCCTTATGATGGTCTGGTAGATCTCCCGGCTGCCCCCGCCCTTGACGACGACATCGGGCTCCTCCTCCCCCAGGGGGTAGTGTACCGCCGCTATCTCACCCAGCTCTCTATCGACGGCTATCCTGAACCAGCCCTTCCTGTCTGGGCTGAACCCGGTCTCCGGTGCGCCCTTTATTGTCTCCGCCTCCGGATATTCCTTGTAGGGCTCCTCCACCCAGCGCTTCTCCTTGAGCACCAACAGATCGACGCCCAGGTCCTTGGGGAGGGTTCCCCGCCTCTCGGCGAGGAACATCATCCTGGACGCCTCCACGGCCTCCCTGACGCCGCC
>CAZEMD010000226.1:0-3823 GCA_964513225.1 uncultured Candidatus Bathyarchaeia archaeon
ACACGTGGGAGATACCCAAGGCCTACAGCAGGCACATGAAGGTGCCCGCCCGCATATACGCGGACAGGGTCCTGCTTGAGGCCATGAAGCGGGACGACACCCTGGCCCAGAGCGTCAACGTCGCCCAGCTCCCCGGCATATACAAGTACGGCATCACGCTGCCCGACGGCCACCAGGGCTACGGGTTCCCCATCGGCGGCGTAGCGGCGTTCGACTCGGAAGAAGGCATAATCACCCCAGGCGGCGTCGGTTACGACATCAACTGCGGCGTCAGGCTTCTACGGACGGATCTCGACTTCAAGGAGGTCGACGCAAAGAAGCGTGAGCTCATCGAAAGGATATTCCAGCTGGTGCCGTGCGGCGTCGGCGTCGGCAGCAAGATGAGGCTCAGCGTCAGGGAGCTGGAGAAAGCCATAAGCGAGGGCATCCAGTGGGCCGTGGGCAGGGGCTACGGCTGGGACAGGGACGCCAGCCACACCGAGGAAGGCGGCTGCATGAAGGAGGCAAACCCGGATAAGGTTAGCCCCCGGGCCAAGAAACGGGGCAGCAGCCAGCTGGGCACCCTCGGGGCGGGCAACCACTTCCTCGAGATCGCGCGCGTCGACAAGATATTTCATCCAGGCCACGCAGCCGTCTACGGCATCAACAGACCTAATCAGGTGGTGGTCTGGGTGCACACCGGGAGCAGGGGCTTCGGCCACCAGGTCGCCACAGACTACATCAGGGTCATGGACAGGGCTGCCACCAAGTACAACCTGAAGCTGCCGGCCCGCGAGCTCGTCTGCGCGCCCCTGAAGAGCAAGGAGGCCGAGGACTACTACGAGGCCATGAGCTGCGCCGTAAACTGGGCGTTCATAAACCGCCACATAATAATGCACCAAGTCCGCCGCGCCTTCGAGGACGTCTTCAACCGAAGCGCCGAGGACATGGGCATGGAGCTGGTCTACGGGATGACCCACAACACGGCCAAGAGGGAGGAGCACGAGGTAGACGGGAAACGAGTGCAGGCGGTGGTGCACAGGAAGGGCGCCGCCAGGGCCTTCGGCCCAGGCAGGAGGGACCTGCCCCAGGACTACCGCGCCATAGGGCAGCCCGTGCTCCTGGTGGGCACCATGGGCACCGCGAGCTACCTGCTCAAGGGGACGGAGAAGGGCGAGGAGAGGAGCTTCGCCAGCACGGCCCACGGCGCCGGCAGGGTCATGTCCCGCTCCGGCGCGAGGAGGCGGTTCAGGGCCAGCGACATAATAAACGACCTCCGGCGCAAGGGCATCGTGGTGAAGGCGGCCAGCGGGCGGATAGTGGAGGAGGAGAGCCCCGACAGCTACAAGGACGTGCACAGGGTGGCCGACGTGAGCCACGCCGTGGGGCTCGCGGAGAAGGTCATGGTGAGCGTGCCCATCGCCGTGGCCAAGGGCTAGGCTACCAATAAAAGAGTTATATACGGGTTCCCTACCCATTTTCTGAACACCTTGGTAGAGCTGAAGCCCCACCTCTGGTTCACGCTGTACACGCTGCTCAGGCTGGGCGCGGCGAGGAACGCCGTCAAGCTTTCCACCACGGACCTCTCCGAGATACTTGGGGGGAGCCAGCAGTCCGCCTCCAGGCACCTCCAGCTCCTGGAGCAGATGGGGTTCATACACAGGAGGGTGGGGTCGGAGGGGAGCAGGGTCAGCATTACCCTGGAGGGGGTGGCGGAGCTTGAGGAGGTGCTTAAGGAGCTCAAGTGGCACCTGGAGGGCGAGGAGGCGAGGACCATCGAGTTCACGGGTACCGTGGTCTCGGGGCTCTTTGAGGGAGCCTATTACATCAGCAAGGAGGGTTACAGGCGCCAGATACTTGAGAAGCTTGGGTTCGAGCCCTTCCCCGGCACGCTGAACGTCAGGATTGGGCATGACGACTTCGAGAAAAGGCGGCGGCTGGAGAGCGGCCCCGGCGTCCACCTCGAGGGCTTCAAGGACGGGGAGCGGACCTTCGGCTCGGCCAACTGCTACCCCGTCACCGTGAACGGCGAGGTAGGGGGAGCCCTTATAGTGGCGGAGAGGAGCATCCATGACTACAACGTGATGGAGATAATTTCACCGGTCTACCTGAGGCGGAAGCTGGGGCTCGCCGACGGCGACGGGGTCAGGCTCTCGTTCGTGCCCCTTCGACGATCCGCCGCTTGATCTTGCTGGTGCTGTCCAGGTCGTTCTCACCGAACCGGCCCACCGTGACTATCTCTATGTCCAGCTCCCGGGCCTTTTTTATCTTCTCGACCTGCCGCCTCATGGCGTCCTGGTCGTGGCCCACGGCGACTATGTCCGGCTTCACCTGCTGGATGACCCTGTCCAGGTCCAGGTCTTCGAAGCCCAGGAGCGCCTCGTCCACCACCTTTAATGCCTCTATGACGGCGCGGCGCTGGTCCTCCGGGATGACGGGGTCGCTCCCCTTGAGGCGGCGGACCGTCTCGTCCCGGGCGACTATGACGGTGAGCTCGGCGTCTGGGCCGCCCAGCTTCTTGGCCTCCTCCAGGTACCTTATGTGCCCGTAGTGGAGCAGGTCGAAGACCCCGGCGGCCAGTACCTTCTTCATCTTCACCACTCGAACTCCACCAAGCCTAAAAGCTTTAGGGCGTCCAGCAGGCCCTCGGCGTAGGCGACGCTGGTCAGCGCCACTGGCTTGTCCTCGCCCCGGTAGTACTCGGCGTCGTCCAGATACCTTTTCGTGTGGTCGAGCAGCTCATCGACGCCTGCCCTGTCTATGGTCTTCGGCAGCGGGCCGGTTTTCAGCTCCTCAAGCACCCTTCGGCACCCAACGCTGTACTTCTCGATGAGCTTGTCCGTCTCTCCTTGAACCTTTCTGTCTTTGAGTAGCTCAGGCGTGCAGCCGGCCAACGTCTTCAACGCCTCCTCCTCCATGAAGTGGAGCCGCCCCGGGGCCACGATGGCGTGGGGTGGATCGCCGAAGTCCTGTGTCTTTAGGTTTATGGCTGTGTCGGCTCTGATCATCTGGCTGTCTGATCCGAGGCGGGCGACGCCGACCAGCAGGGTGTCCTTGTTGAACTCGCCTGTCTCTTCGAGCCGGGCTATCGCCTGTCCTATGGTTAGGTACCGTTTGTTGGGCTCGTCTAGGTCTAGCAGTATGAGTGTGTGGAGGCCGTGTTCACGGTTTTCCCGGAGGGCGCGGGTGACCGAGTCCACGGGGCCCTTCTCGGGTAGGGGGACGGTCACGGTGCGGCCGAACTTGTAGAGGCTGAGCCCGGTCTCGGCTACGGCGGTGAACACGCTGGCCCCGTGGATTATCTTGACGAGTACCCCGCGTCTGGCGGCGTCGACGACGAGGCTGATGTGGGTGGTGGCGGTGAGGGCGTCGCCGCCGACCAGCACGGCCACGTCCCCTTTCTCGGCCTCGTCCAGTAGCCTCCCGGCGTCCTCCTCCAGCTGTCCCCGGGTGAGGGGCTGGACGGGTCTGCCTATGGCTTCGCCGAGCAGCCGGGGGTCCGTGTCCAGCTTCATGGTGTAGGTCTCGGCGTAAACCCTGTCGGCTTGCCTGGCGGCCTCTATGGCCCTGAGGCTGAGGTCCCTGTGGCTGCTGAGGCCTATGCTGATGAGGGTGAGGGTCACTGGCCGCGGCTCCTTAACGGTATCCTGTGTACGTGGCCGCATGTGTGGCAGGTGGTGGCTACGTGGGGCTCGCGGCGCTGCCTTATGCGGGTGTGGCTGTTGAATCCCTGTATGAGGACGGTGTCGCAGTTCCTGCATATGCCTCGTCTCACGTCCTTGGGGAGCCTTGTGCGTGTCCTCTCCGATATTCGTTTGATGAGCCGGGTGTAGCGTCTGCTGAG
>CAZEMD010000227.1:0-3820 GCA_964513225.1 uncultured Candidatus Bathyarchaeia archaeon
TTGTTGGGGATCTTGTTGTAGCAGCCCGTGAGGAACTCGATCTTGCTGGTGGTCCGGGCCATGAGGTCCGCGCCCTTGACGATGTCCAGCACCCAGCCGTATATCTCCTCGACCTGCGCCCGTTCAGGTGCGCGGACGTAGTACCACGTCCTGGCGTAGGCGGGGACAACGTTGGGCTGGCCGCCGGCCTCCTCGTGGATGTAGTGGATCCTGGCCTTCTCGATTATGTGCTCCCGCATGAAGTTGACGCCGTTGCTCATGAGTTCCACGGCGTCCAGGGCGCTGATGCCGTTCTCGGGGTCGCCCGCCGAGTGAGCCGTCCTGCCGTAGAAGTGGACCTTGAAGCTGTTCATGGCGTTGCCGCTGCCGGTGCCCGCGGTGTTGGCGCTTCCCGGGTGGCAGGCCAGCACGGCGTCCACGCCGTCGAAGAGCCCGTGCTTCACCATCCATATCTTGCCGACGAGGGTCTCCTCGGCGGGGCACCCATACACCTTCACGGTGCCCTTCACCTTGTTCTCCTCCATGGCGGTCTTGAGGGCGATGGCCGCCGCTATGGAGCCTGCGCCGTAGATGTTGTGCCCGCAGCCGTGGCCGGGCGCCCCCTCCTTTATGGGGTCCCTGTACGGCACCGCCTTCTGGCTTAGGCCGGCCAGGGCGTCCAGCTCCCCCAGGATGCCTAGGGTGGGGCCCTTGCCGTTGCTCCACGTGCCCATGAAGGCGGTGGGCATCTCGGCGACGCCTCGGTCCACCTTGAACCCGTGCCTCTCGGCGACGCCTGAGAGGTACTCAGCCGTCTTGAACTCCAGGAGCCCTAGCTCGGCGAACCCCCAGGCCTTGTCGCTCCACTCGATTATGTTCTTCTCGTTCTCGTCTACCCATTGGTAAGCGGTTTCCTTCAACTCGATCAACAGGATAACGATTTCAGAGAATTTAAGACTACGTGGCTCAGCGGGGGAGCCTCTTCTCGACGGCGTCGAAGAGGTAGCTGCCCAGGCCGAGGGAAATGAGCCCCTGGGCGACGTTGAAGCCGGCTATGAGGGGCGTCAGGCCGTAGGCCACCTCCAGGGGGACCCCCCAGAAGTTGGGGAGAACGATGATGTTGGCCACGGACATAACGACGACTCGGCATAGGAGGCCCACGCTGTACGCGGCGACCCTGCTCTTGACCCCCTCCACGCCGGAGACTCCGGCAAAGTAGAGGCCGAGCCAGAACCCTGCGACGGTGGAGAGTTCGGCCGCCGCCTTCATAATGGCCGATATGGGGTTGCCGCTCCTGGCGAATATGCCGAGGCCCGCCACCAGCGACGTCGTCGTCGCCGAAGGAAGCCCGTACATGAGGAGGCTGAGGGCTATGGGGACCCCGGTGAAGTCGAATTTGAGGTCAGGGAACCACGGGAAAGGTATCTTCAGACCCGAGTACTTGAGGGTATAGTCGAAGACCAGCACCAGCGCCGCCAGGATCGCTGTGCCTGTGAGGCGGGCCGTGGGGTTGACTCTCTGCTCCATGATCTAACCCGGATGTTCATACTGCGTTTCACCGAATATTTCAAACTAGTTACAGAAAATTGGGCGCCCTCGTTCACAGCTTTAGCCTGTGCCCGAACCGCTCCTTCTTTGTCCTCAAGTAATGTTCGTCGTACTCCTGTGAGGGGACCTCCAGCGGCACACGCTCCAAGACCTGTACGCCGAACCTCTCGAGCTGGGTCACCTTGTCCGGGTTGTTGGTTAGCAGCCTCACGCTCTGTATCCCCAGCTTGTCCAGCATGGCGGCGGACACCTCGTAGTCCCTCTCGTCGGGCTCGAAGCCCAGGTGGAGGTTGGCGTCGTATGTGTCGAACCCCGCGTCCTGAAGCTGGTAAGCCCTTATCTTGTTGACTAGGCCGATGCCCCTGCCCTCCTGCTGCATGTAGAGGAGAATCCCGTGTCTCTCCTGCTCGAGGAGCGCGAGGGCGGTGTGGAGCTGTGGCCCGCAGTCGCACCGGAGAGAGCCCAGCGCGTCTCCTGTGAGGCACGAGGAGTGAAGCCTGGTGAGCACGCCGTCCTTCCCTGAGACCTCGCCCTTGACCACGGCGACGTGGTCCTTCTGGTCCTTGTTGTTGGCGAACCCAAGTATCCTGAAGTGGCCGTAGAGGGAAGGCAGCTCCGCCACCCCTACGAGGCTTATGCAGAGGTTCTTGGTGCAGTTCTCGCAGTCCCAGTGGAAGCTGCAGGACCTGTATTCTTTGATGTCGTGGTCCAGTATCTGTAGGAAGGGGTCGTCCGACAATCCGATCAAATCCCTTTATCTGAACCGTCGATGATAACGGTTTCCCGGTTACGGGCTGGACAGGTCCAGCTACCCAACAATCTTAAAAAGGCTGAGCGTGGCTATCTTGCAAGTGATGGACGTGCATCAGTTCCAATATCTTCGGGCGGAGTCGACAAACTCCGCAATCTGATTCTCCGTACACTTAACGACAACCAGCTTCTCGTGTTAAACGCGGTCTCCGAGAGAGACCAGTCGCTGACCAGCATCCTGAAGCAGCTGTCGGAGGAGTACGGTATACCCCTTTCCACACTGAAGTTGAACGCAAGGATACTCCGAGAGCTGAACCTCATATCGTATGGGTCAATACACAACAAACGAAGCGCACGGCTCGAGAACCTGGGCAACTTCGTCATGGGCCTCGTGAACCATAGCAGGGGAGGACTGGGAATCCAGTTCTCAGACTAGTTCCATGCACTTACCATTTTTTATTCAACTTCTCTATGCGACATCAGGGTGCCTCATCAGACGCTTCGCCGCCTTGCATGAGTTCCCTGATCCTATCATCCACCTCGGCGATTACGGCTGCTCGGTCCACCTTCCCCATGGCGGTCATGGGAAGCTCTTCCCTGAACACTATCGCCGTGGGAACCTGGTACTCCTCAAGCCGATGGGCGCAGAGCGTGATGAGTTCACGCTCCAGCTCATTTGACGGCTCGTAGCCGTCCACCAGCTTGACGGCGGCCCGGATGTCGGTTGAGCACCTGAGGGGGTCGGGGACGCCGAAGGCGACGGACGCCTCGACGGCGCCGTGGCTCTCTAGGGCTTCCTCCACCATGGTGGGCCAGACCGTGTGGCCCTGGGCCACTATCCTGTCCCGTTTGCGTCCGACTATGTACAGGTAGCCGTCGGCGTCCATGTACCCTATGTCGCCGGTGTAGAGCCACCCGTCCCTCAGCGCCTCGGCGGTCTCCTCCGGGCTTCCCCAGTAGCCCTTCATGAGCTGGGGGCCCCTCACCTTGATCTCGCCCTTCTCGCCGGGGGGCATCTCCACCTCCCCGAGCTGGAGGTCCACTATCCTCGCCTCGGTGTCCGGGTACAGTAGGCCGGCGCTGGCGTAGTTGGGCTCCCCCTCGATGGGGGTGGCGGATACGCTGGGACCCGCCTCGGTGAGCCCATACCCCTGATACATCCTGGCGCCTGTGACGGCCTCGAACCCCTGCATGTGCTCGGCCTGTATCATGGCTCCGCCGGAGGCGCAGTGGGTCAGACACGTGAGGTCGTACCTGTCCAGGTCGGGGTGGCGCAGTATCTCCCTGATGAGCCTGGGAACCAGTGGGAAATGGGTTACCCTGTGCCTGTCCGTCGCCTTCATTATCTCCAGCGGCGTCGGGTTGGGCAGCAGCACCAGGGTGCACCCGAAGCTCACTGCCTCGTTCAACACCACCAGGCCGTAGCTGTGGAAGAACGGCAAGGCGCACAGCACGACGGGCCACCCCGCTGGCTGGGGCTTGGCGCTATACCCCCACCCCCTGAGCCAGTGGTAGGACTGCAACGCGTTGGCGACTAGGCTGT
>CAZEMD010000228.1:0-3817 GCA_964513225.1 uncultured Candidatus Bathyarchaeia archaeon
GGGGGGAAGCTCATCACCGTGGGGGTGCTGGTGCTCCTCTCCCTGGCCACGGTGGAGCCGCCGTAGGTCAGCCTCTCCACCACCAGCTCTCCGTCCTCCAGCTCGACGCCGCTGCACTCGTTCATGCACCCGACGCCCAGGGCCGAAGCCACCCGGGGGGCAAGCTCCTTTCCCCTCTTGGTGGCGCCCATGAACACCGTGGAAGGGTCCGCGGCCTTCACGGCTTCCACCACTGCGGCGGCGTATGGCTCCACGCTGAAACCGGCCAGCCCGTCCACCGTGTAGACCTTGTCCGCGCCCTGCCTCAAGTACTCCATGGGCTCCGGTCCGGCGGCCAGCGCCGCGACCACGTCGCCGGCCTCGTCCGCCAGCTCTCTGGCCTTCCCCAGCAGCTGATACGCCAGCTCCCGGTCCTCCGAGAACACCAGGAACGACACTAGATGACCCCCTCCCGCGTCAGGGCCTCGACCAGCTTGGCGGCCGCCTCCTCAACGGTCTCGGCCTCGATCTTCACCTGTTTGCGCTCCACCTTGGGGGCGGTTACGCTCGTCACCTGGACGTAGCTCAAGGCCTTCACCTCCGCGGCGTCTAGCCCTATGTCTTCGGCGGCCCACACCGTCTGGGGCTTCTTCTTCGCCCTCATGATGCTCATGAGGTTGGGTATCCGCGGCTCGTGTATCTCCCTGACCACGCACACGACGGCGGGCAGAGGCGCCTCCACCACCTCGTCCACGTCCTCCAGGTCCCTCACGGCCCTCACCTTCCCGTCGGCCACGTCGAGCTCCTTGACGTATGTGACCTGGGGGATGCCCAGGAGCTGGGCCAGCCTCGGCCCGATCTGACTCGACAGGCTGTCCAGAGTCATCTCCCCCGCCACTATCAGGTCATAGTCTCCCATGTGTCCGATGGCGGCCTCTAGCACCCTGCTGGTGGCGTTGGTGTCCACGCCCCTGAGCCCCGGCTCGTCTACTATGTAGACCGCGTCGGCGCCCATGGCCAGCGCCTCCAGCAGGGCGGTCTTGGTCTTGTCGTCCCCCATGGAGAGGGCCACCACCTCGCCGCCCACCTTCTCCTTGAGCCTGATGGCGGCCTCCAGCGCCCTCTTGTCAACCTCGCTTATCCTGCGTTTAACGCCCTCGACGATGGGCGCCCGGGTCCGGGAGTCAAGCTTGATCTCCGTCAGGTCCGGGATGTCCTTAAGCAGCACTATCTGCCTCATGCCTGTTCAAGGCGCAACTATCTTTTAATACAGATATAGTCTTTGCCTCGGAAAAATGCTATAAACTTACGCCCGGATTAGCCAGTTGAATCACCATGGACGCGGATAAGGTTCAAAGGGTGGCCGTCCTCGGCGCCGGGGTCATGGGGCACGGCATAGCCCAGGTGGCGGCCGTGGCCGGCTACGACGTGACGGTCAGGGACATCGCCCAGGATTACCTCGACAACGCCGAGGCCGGCATAGAGAACAGCCTGGGCAGGTTCGTGAAGCGGGGCAGGATGAGCCAGGAGGACATGGACGCCGCGATGGCCAGGATAGGGTACACGCTGGACCTCGACGAGGCTGTGAGTGACGCCCAGCTGGTCGTCGAGGCCATACCCGAGAGGATGGAGATAAAGCACAAGGTGTGGGCGGAGGCCGCGGCTAAGGCGCCCAGTGACGCCATACTGGCCTCCAACACCAGCAGCCTGAGCATAACCGAGATAGCCGAGGCTGTGCCCAACCCGGGGCGGTTCATCGGCATGCACTTCTTCAACCCCCCGGCGATCATGAAGCTCGTCGAGGTCAACCAAGGAGAGAAGACCACTGAGGCGACGGTGGAGGCGGTCCAGGAGCTCGCCAGGAGGATGGGCAAGACCCCCGTCTGGGTGAGGAAGGACGCCCCCGGCTTCATAGTCAACAGGGTCCTCGTCACCTACCTCAACGAAGCCTGTAAGCTCCTCGACGGTTACAGCGTGGAGCAGATAGACGCCGCGATGCAGCACAGGGCGGGGATGCCGCTGGGACCGTTCATGCTCAGCGACCTCATAGGCATGGACATCGTGTACAACATACTCAAGGTTTTCGAGGAGAAACTGGGCCCAGAGTACACGCCATGCCAGAGGATAACCGAGCTCTACGAGGCGGAGAAGCTGGGCCGCAAATCGGGGGAGGGCTTCTACAGCTACGAGACACGGCCCAGCGTATCGGAGGAACAGGCCGAGGGCTTCGACGTGAAGCTCCTACTGGAGCCCTTCGTCGATGAGGCCGAGAAGGTGGTGGCAGAGGGGATCGCGACGGAGGAGGACGTGGACACGGCCATGAAGCTGGGCGCCAACCTGCCCCGTGGCCCCTTCGAGATGAAGCGCGTGGGCCTCGGCGAGGAGAAGCCCATACTCACGGAGAAGAAGGGCGGCGTCCTCAAGGTCACAGTCAACAGGCCGGGGAAGCTCAACAGCATGACCGGCGAGATGCTTGAGATGATCGGGGAGGCGATGGACGACGCGGCCAAGGACAGGTCCATCCGCTGCGTCCTCTTCACGGGGGCGGGGGATAGGGCGTTCTGCTCAGGCGCCGACATATCCCAGTTCCCCCGGCTCGACGTCGAAGGCGCCCGCGGGCTCTCCCGGCTGGGCCAGATCACGTACAGGAAGATCGTGGAACTGCCCAAGCCCGCCGTCGCGGCCGTCAACGGGTACTGCCTGGGCGGCGGCAACGAGCTGGCCATACACTGCGACTTCAGGCTGGCGTCGGAGAAGGCAAGCTTCGGGCAGCCCGAGGTCAACCTGGGGCTCATAACCGGGTGGGGGGCCACGTACATGCTGCCGAGGCTGGTGGGCAAGACCCTCGCCGCGGAGATGATGATGACGGGCCGCCGACTCAACGCCGAGGAGGCGCACAAGGCGGGTCTAGTGAACGCCGTCTACCCCGTGGACGAGTTCGAGGCCAAGGTCCAGGAGTTCGTCAATGCGCTGGTGGACGGACCGCCCCTCGCATTGGCGGCGATGAAGAAACTGGTCAACCTTGAGGACCTTGAGGAGGCGGCGAACGCCGAGGCCGACGAGTTCTCCAGCCTGTGGAACTACCGTGACCTCATGGAGGGCATATCGGCCTTCAACGAGAGGAGGAGACCCGAGTTCAAGGGAGAGTAGCTACGCCGCCTTGAAGGCGAGGACCACGCCGTACTCGTCCTTCACGTAGGCGGCCTCCACCCTGGAACCTATCTCTACTTTTTCGTCCAGCAGGAGACCGCTCACGCTGGCCCCCTCGTCCATGGTGACTATGACGACGCCGTAGGGGCATCTTTCCTGGAACCTCGTAGTAGGGACTTCTACCACCGTCTTGGCTGAGACGACTCCCTCGCCGCCGAACCGCTTCCACGCCAGGTCCATGGAGCCGCATTTGTTGCAGATGGGCCTCGGCGGTAGCATTAGGTGTCCACAGCCTTTGCACTCGACGCCCATGAGCTCCTCGTTCATCAGGTGGTCCATGTACGCCTTGACCGTGTACTCCGTCACCTCAGCCCCTCCTGTATATCTGGACCGTGGCGGTGGCCCCCGCCGCCCCCACGTTGTGGGCCAGGCCGATCTCCACGTCGGCGATCTGGTGTTCACCCGCCTGCCCCCGCAGCTGGTTGAACATCTCGTACACCATCCCTGCGCCCGTTGCCCCCACGGGGTGGCCCTTGGCCTTTAGTCCGCCGTCGGGGTTGATAGGCTTATCCCCGTCCAGCGCCGTCCTTCCCTCCGCCGCCGCTTTTCCCCCCTCGCCCTTGGCGAAGAACCCGAGGTCCTCGGTGGCGACGACCTCGGCGATGGTGAAGCAGTCGTGGACGCAGGC
>CAZEMD010000229.1:0-3795 GCA_964513225.1 uncultured Candidatus Bathyarchaeia archaeon
GTGCTGCGCGGCCGACGTTAGGCTGTCGGCCTCGTCCATGATGAGTATCTTGAATGAAACGGGGGAGGCGATGGCGGCTGTCCGGGCGAAGTTCTTCACCTTCTCCCGTATCACGTCGATGCCTCGCTCGTCGCTGGCGTTGAGCTCTAATGTGAAGTTACGGTACCCCGGGCCGTAGAGGTCCCGCGCGAGCGCCAGTATGCTGGTGGTCTTTCCGACGCCGGCTGGCCCCACGAACAGCAGGTGGGGCAGGTTCTTCTCCTCCACGAAGGATTTGAGCCTCGATACTATCTCCGTCTGGTTTGTCATGTCGTCCAGTGTCTGCGGCCTGTATTTCTCGGCCCACATGCCTCCGCTCATGGTGCTCACGTTAACCTAGTAACGTAGAGCCCGGTTTTTAATTGCTTCTGAACTTGGTTCAGGGGGACACGCGGCCGAAAATGGTGTGCCTTAATCGTCGCCGTCGATGATCATCTCTATCGTCTCCAGCAGTTCGTTTAGCTCGTGGTTTTCTTTTCTTCGGCTGGGCTGGCCGCCGTAGTCTCGCAGGACCTCTCTCAGCTGCGTTATCTTTTCCAGGGAGCGGACTGACTCGGTTAGCCTGTAGCCTAGCAGTATGGTCGTCTCGCCTGATGACTCCAGGAAACGCCTGAACTCGCTCGGTATAAACCCATAGCTCTTTGAGTCAAGGTAGAGGCGGTGTAGTTGGTTTATGAGCTCGTCCACGCATTCTATCTTTTCCCGGGTGCTGGCCTCCGCTGAGACGAATCTCTCCAGGTATGGGGCGATGACGGTGCTCCATAGTTCGTTGTCCCCGTAGTTGTCATTGAAGTGTTCATCGATCCTCGTCCAGACGTCTTGTTCGATGGTTGACATTTGGCTAAATATGGTTATTTTACTCGATGCCCAGCCCCCAAAATGATTTGATATTTACTATTATTTAATACTTAACTAGCTGTTAGTGTTTGCTGGTTCTTCATTGGACATGTTTAATGGGTTTCCGTTGATCTGGGACGGGTTCGGGTTAGATGTGTCTATAGATGTTATTTGAGTTACATTGATGATTTATGAAGGGGCTGCATTTATCCTGTATATGTTCCAGGTGGGGTGATCTTACTTTCCTGGCTCGATCTCTATCAGGTCGCTTACCATGTTGTAGTACTGGAGGACGTTCTCGCCCTTCGGAGTTATCCCGTATCTCCTCTTGGCGCGTTTGCTGGTCCTGCTGACGACGCTCTCCTCGACGAGTCCCTGTGACACCAATGATTCCAGGATCTCTTTGAGGCTCTTCCATGAGAGGTTGGCGCTGTACATTATGCGTGTCGGCTTGTTCTCGCCTGATTTTATCTGTCCAAGCACTTCTACTGATAGCTGGAACTTTGATCTTCTAGCGCTCAAGGTTGAGGTAACCTTGTTTGTTTTATATTAATGGATTATCCAGCGTAGTTAGGTAGGATTGATCATGAGCGTGTGTACTGTTTTGGTTACTATATCATTGATAGGACGTATGGGTATAGAACAGTGATACCTTTTTGGGAAGGTGGAAGCGGAGCGTTTTAGCATTAACTCGACCCTGGTATGGGTTAGAACGCGGGGTCGAGCTGAGTCTTCACGCGATCAGGGCATTTTTTCGTTCCAGTCATCGTAGTACTTCTTGATCTCGTCCCGCAGTTTCTCGGGTATCTCCCGTTCAAAGGGGAACGCCGCCGCGTCGGAGACGTAGCGGGCCATCCATTCCTCGATGAACCTGCCCTGAAGCTCCAGCGCGTCTGGGCTCAGGTACTCTATGGTGTCATCGACGCTGTGCATCATTATGTCGATGCCGCTGCGTCTGCTGAAGGAGACGCTGGGGATGCCCACGGCGGAGAGTGGGGTGCCGTCGCTGCTGTACACGCCCTCCTTCACGTCGAACACGGTGCCTGTCTCCTTGCTGAGCAGCTTCACCGAGTTGGTAAGCATCGGGTTGCCGAGTACCATGGCCGCGTTGGTGCCTATCATGGCTCCCTGGACGTCGAGGTTCACGCATAGCCTGTGACGACCCAACTCGGTCTCGGCGTCCTCGTCCTTCTCCTTGGCGTCCTCGTCGGCTTCCTTCAGCTTCTTAGCGTAGAGGTTGCTTCCGTCTAGGCCCATCTCTTCGCTGCCCCAGGCCACGAACCTGAGGGTGCGTTTGCTTCCCTTCTCCTTGAACACCCTGGCCAGCTCCATGGTCATCGCCGTTCCTCCCGCGTTGTCGCTTGCCCCCCTTACGCCTGGGACGGAGTCGTAGTGTCCGCCGACGACCACGATCTCATCGTTTCTAGTGGAGCCCTGTAGCTCGGCTATCACGTTCTGGGTGTTCTTGGTGTCTCTTTCCGCCTCGACGACGATCCTGGCTCTTCTGGCGCCCTTCTTCAACAGCCTGAGGCCGTCCTCGAAGCTCACGCGCACCGACGGAAAGTTACCATAGTCCTTACCCTGTGGGAAGTTTCCCCAGAAGTGTTTCGTCGGGACCCGCGGGGTTCTTTCTACGATTATGAACCCCAATGGCTTCAGTTTGGCGATGAGCTCCAGGTTTTTACGCTTCACGGCGTTTGTAACTACTATCTTCCCCTCTATCTCGGGGGATAGGTACTCCTCGTCTGTGGTCTCTATGCGGATGAGCTCGCCCTCCACACCCTCGGGGCCGGTTTCACCGATCATTGACATGCCCTCGCACTCGACTATCTCAGAGTAAGGCTCCAGTATCTCCAGCCTCTGAGCCGTGGTTCGCCCCGTCTTTATCTCGAACCCCTGCCTCCACGTCTTCAGCCCCAGCTTCTTGAACTCTGACTCTATGTAGTCGGCTGCGAGCCGGTCTTCCTCGTAGCCTCCCTGCCTCGGCCCGATCTCGACGGCCAGCTTCTCTATGTGCTTGAACGCTTTCTCTCCGTTGAATAAAGTGGACATGGGCAATTGTTGCCTGTTAGGGTGAAAAGGCTTGTTATACCGCGGTCTTTGTGGCGCAATCGTGGTGAGTGAACTTGGGCCTTACGTTCACCACCATGACTCTGTCCAGGCCCAGGTATCCTTTCTCAAGCTTGGGCGGCCATGAAAAACAACTTTTTGGGCGAGTGGTGTCCGCTTGCCATGGAAGACATATTTTGCAGTTTTCGAACCCTCACCTGAGTGGAGATTTTTTCCCACTGATTACCCTTTTTTATAAATCATGCGGTTTTTCGTACAAGGGTAACGACGATGCAAGTTCTATTCTGGGCTCAACAGTTGAGGGATTATCGTGTTCTAAAACCTAGTATTATATTCAATTCTGGCTGATACCTTACAGGAGGATTGAGGAGGAATGGGAGAGAGGGAACAATCTATCATTCTGATAATGGCATCAATAATCATAGCATCAGGATTCGTGATGCTATCCCAGAGAAGCCACTACATTGATCTTAACAACAAATACAACGTGTTGGAGACACAATATGATTCACTTTTTCTGAGCCAGACAGAGGCTCAACAGAGTTTCGAATCAGAGATGGTATATGAGACTCTGAAAATCGTATTAATTGAAGAAAAGATATCCAGCCTTGATGATTTAATCCATAACACCAGCACCGTGGTATTATCAACAGAGCTAATAGAAGACGTGAATGTGCCTAGACGCGTCGGAGATTATAAGGTGCTTCCTTTAGATTCCGAGGAGATCGAGGCAAGGGCTGAGGCTGAGGGAGCCTTTCTATATCTACGTTTCACCAGGTTTGAGCCAAACCCAGATAACATATTAGTATCTATTCAAACTTCAGGCATCTTCGATTACGTCGAAGGTAT
>CAZEMD010000230.1:0-3771 GCA_964513225.1 uncultured Candidatus Bathyarchaeia archaeon
CCTGCGACCAGATAATAGACAGGTTCTTCGAGGAGCACCCCGACCAGAAGAAGATATGGGAGGAAAAATCCAAGCGTTGAGCCCACCCACCAACGCTCATGCAGGTTAAAGACCGTTTATGAGGTAGATTTAAAGCACGGATATATGATATTATTCGCCGTCGTGAAAATAGTGCGTATAGTTCTCTAGTTTCTCTGAAACCACCGTCCGTCCCTCGTTTGTAGACCATTTGAATCATCGTGAAGTGAAGCAGATGACAGAGACCATCCGTAAGATACGAGCCGCGTTGACCGGGAACCTC
The DNA here is from genome assembly GCA_964513225.1 of uncultured Candidatus Bathyarchaeia archaeon. Taxonomy (GTDB): domain Archaea; phylum Thermoproteota; class Bathyarchaeia; order TCS64; family TCS64; genus RBG-16-57-9. Next base: position 302 of record CAZEMD010000230.1, read on the forward strand.
GGCGTAATGATAGCCACGACCGGGCTCTGGACCGTGGCGGGTAACCTGACCACGCCGTTCTTCGCCCTCTACGTACTTGAGCTCGGAGGAAGCTACGTTAACATCGGCGAGATATACGCCCTGGGCGCCGTGATCAAGGTGATCCCCGGGTTCCTAGGCGGGTACCTCGCGGACAAGGTGGGCAGAAAAAGGATCGTATACACCATGACCTACCTGCTGGCCAGCCTGGCGCTCATAAGGGCTTTCGCACCGAGCTACAGGTGGCTCGTGCTGGCCGCAGTGCTTGAAGCAATCCTCATGGGGTTCCGGCAGCCTTCGATGTCTTCCATCATAGGCGACTCCACCGAGCCGGACAACAGGGCCATGGGCTACGCGCTGATGATGGTGGGCCCACAGCTAGTCGGCATATTGTCGCCGTCTATAATCGGCGTGTTGATGGACAGCCACGGCGTCAGGACCGCGATGATGTGGGGGTACGTCGCCGTGTTCGCGTTGGGGGGCATAGCCGCCTTCGTGAGACAGCGGCACCTCGAGGAGACGTTGACGGTGAGTGAGCCCGTCACTCTATCAGCCGGCTCCCTTGGCGATATGGTCGAGAACTTCAGGGAAACGTTGGATAGCCTCAGCGGGCCGTTCAAGGCGTTCCTGTTGGCCGACTTCGTCTTCACCTTGGCGCTGGGGCTCGGCGACCCATACTACGTCACCTACGCGACGGAGGGGGTGAAGCTTTCCTCGTCTCAGTGGGGGTTCATAACTAGCATGGTTCTGTTGGCTCACTGCGCCACCCTGCTCCTGGTCGCGGGGCCCTCGGACAAGGTTGGCAGGGTGAAGTTCGTGCTGGCATCGATGATATCGTGGCCTGTTACCTACCTCCTCTACACATACACCGACGGCTTCCTCGCCGTGATGGTGGTCAGGATAGCGATAACGCTGTCCGCCGCGGTGGGTCACCCCGCGTGGAGCGCTCTCTTCGTGGATTTCTGCCCCAGGGAGCACCGTGGACGGTTCAACGCGTTGACCACGGTGATATGGTCGATGCTGTACGGCGGCGGCAACTACCTCGGAGGCGTGCTCGTACAGAACCATGGAGTAGGTGCGCCGTTCCGGGTGGCGGCCGCATTCATGGCAGTCGGCGCGGTCATCGCCGTATTCACGCTGAGAGAGCCGGAGAAGAGAGAGGAATAACAAGAACAGGAAGCATATTATTCAGTGGTTCCAGACGGTTAACCATGGGCCTATACGAGAAATGGAACGAGGAGGAACGGAAGGAGATCGTCGAGAGCCTCAGCGAGCAGCTGGAGATCGAGGGACAGCTCGTCGGCCTCTACGACGAGTATGAGCGAGGCACCGAGAACAAGGCGCTGAGACGCGTCATGCAGATGTTCAGGCTTGACAGCCAGCGCCACATCAACATATTGCAGGCGGTCGTTGAAGTCATCGAGGGGGAGGACGTGCTCATCGAGGACAAGAAGGAGCTCCACGAGAGCCTGAAGAAACACCTGGAGCTTGAGGCGGAGGCCCTCAAGAAGGCGAACAACGTGCTTGGGAAACGAATGATCAACGAAAACCAGGGCCTCAAGATGCTTCTGGAGATATGGCGAGACGACGAGAAGCGCCACCACAAGGCGCTCCAGGAGCTGACGAAGAAGACCTATTTCCAGATCAGCGCCACCGACATGGTCACTATATTCAAGGGCGAGGAGTTCCTGGAGGAGCGGTACCTCAGATCGAAACAATTCAAAGAGAAAATGTCCCAAACAGAGTAAACGATAGTATTAAACACGTAAACTCACCTCTATTCTGCTTGAAAACAGATGAGCTTCAAAGACAGGTTCCAGGGAAAAGACTACTTGACCCTGATGGACTGGAAAAAGGAAGAAGTCAAGTATATTCTAGACGTCAGCGCCGACTTCAAACGCATGCGGATGATGAAGCAGCCCCACGAGCATCTCAGGGGCCGCACCATAGCCATGGTGTTCGAGAAGCACAGCACCCGGACGAGGTTCAGCTTCCAGGCGGCCATCGCCCACCTGGGGATGCAGAGCTTCTACAGCACCCCCCAGACCATGCAGCTGGCCCGCGGCGAGCCCATCAAGGACACCGCCCGCATACTGGACAGGTACTGCGACGGCCTCGTCATCAGGACCTACGGCCAGGACGTGGTGGAGGAGTACGCCGAATACATGGACAGCCCCGTCATCAACGCGTTGACCGACCTGACCCACCCGTGCCAGGGCCTCGCCGACATGCTCACCATCCAAGAGCGAAAGGGCGGGCTTGAGGGGGTCAAGCTGGCCTATGTGGGGGACCCGTGGAACGTATGCCAGAGCCTCATGGTGGGCGGCAGCATCATGGGCATGGACTGCTACGTTGCGGTGCCCAAGGGCTGGGCTCCCAACGAGATGGTCACCAAGTTCGCCGAGGAGCACGCCGCCGACGGCGGCAGCGAGATGGTGGTCACCGACGATCTGGAGGAGGCGTTCAGTGGAGCCGACGTGGTATACGCCAACACGTTCCACAGCATGGGCCACAAGGACATCGAGGAGCGTAAGAAGGCGTTCGCCAAGTACCAGGTCAACGACGAGACCATGAAGCTGGCCAAGAAGGACGCCATATTCATGCACTGTCTCCCCGGGTACCGCGGCGAGGAGATGACGGACAGTGTCATAGAGGGCCCCCAGAGCGCCGTCTTCGACCAGGGAGAGAACAGGATGCACACCGAGAAGGCCGTCCTCGCCCTCTTCATCCAGTAATCTATTAAACCCCAATCTTTTTCCCGTATCTTTTATGAGTAGGAAGATAGTACATCCACATCTAGCAGACAATTTTACTATACTCGGCATAAAGACTATAAGCAATAGTATGGATAGATGTGCAATTCAATAGAGATAGGTTGAAACCTAGTGGCGTCGATACTAAGAGAAGTCTTCTCCAACCGCAACATACTGGCCATTGGGACCACAAACATGCTTTACCAGGTCTTCAACGGCCTATGGGAGCTATGGTGGAGCCTCTACCTACTGGAAGAGCTGAAGACCCCGGTGTTGATCATAGGGATGCTCGCAGCCATCCAAAACACGAGCCAGATACTCTTCCAGCTTCCAGGCGGGATAATAGCGGACAGGATCGGCAGGAAGAAGGTAATCGTATTCGGGACGGCGTTGAGGACCGTAGCGCCGCTCATGCTGTTCTTCGCTAGATCCTGGCAGATGGTGGTCCCAGGGCTCATACTGAACTCCATGTCCAGCCTCTACGGCCCAGCCTTCAACGCCATCATATCGGAGTCGCTGCCCACGGATAGGAGGGGCTCAGCCTTCGGCGCGTACAGGATGTTCACCAGCATACCGCAGATATTTATGCCCGTCGTCAGCGGCTACTACTTCGACATGTTTGGCCTCGGACGCGCCGTGAGATACGGCTTACTCATGTTCACGGGGGCTATGATTATAGTAACAACTGTGCGAGCCATA
>CAZEMD010000231.1:0-3763 GCA_964513225.1 uncultured Candidatus Bathyarchaeia archaeon
CCCGCCTCAGCTTCTCGGCTATCGCCTTCCTGGCGTCGCCGTCGGAGCTATAGATCGTGTACTCCTCCTCGATGACTTGCCTCAGCTCTTCCTTCAGCTCAGGGCATAACGGGTAGTCCTGGTCGGCCAGCCAGAGGGGGATGACGTCCGGGGGGTCCCGGTGCCACTTGGTTCCTCGAACAGAGAGTCTGCTCTCGATGGTCGGCTTATCCCAAACACTATTCTTGGGCATTCTAATCACTAAACCTTAGAATGATAGATCGGATATCTAATATCTATTGTGATTTGAAGGAAGCGGATACGTTCAGCCGCAGGAAGCCGAGGCAAGGCGATAAGGATATATGGGTGGTCGGGTACGTCATGAGGACACACAGATGAAAATTCTGTTATACTTCGACTGGACGGGTTCACGCAAGGAACTCAAAGAGCACGATAAAAAGACGCAGGAGAGCTGCAAAGAGACAGGGGTCGGGCATGAAGGACTATACGGCAGCATGAACGCCAAGTGGAACTATGTCTGGGTGTTCGAGGCAAACGGCTTCGACCACTTCCTGGAGATGTCTAGAAAGGTTCCGAGATCAGTATACATGACCCACTACATCACCGAGCTGCTGATTCCCATCAAACTTTAGCACAGATCCTTCTCTGAGGCTCCAAGACGTTCTTTTCATCAAAATAGTACGGCCCCTCTGGAGTCCACGCCACATACCACGGGGTAGGCGTCAGCGACCCTCTCCCGCAGCAACCCGAGTATAGCTTCAACGTCTTCCTTATGCTGTAACGTGAAAGCCACCTCGCCAAACATCGCCATCGTGAAGGTGTAACCCTCCGGGTCGGCGGCGTCGAAAACCCTTCTCAGCCTCGGCGTTACAAGGCCGACGTGCTCCGTGAACCGGCGGCTGTAGCTCATGAACCTCTCGGGGGTGAGCTCTCTGTGGAGCTCGTCGACGTAGCCGCCGCCCAGCTCGTTGATTTTTTCCCTGAGCTCGGGGTTAGAGAGGATTTCTTTGGTTTGGATGGGTCCGAAGTGGACATATATGACTCTGAGGTCGTGGCTATTACCGTAGTGGATGGCTTCCCCGATTCCTGGCCCTCCCGCTTTCACTAAGACGCCGAAACCTCCCTCTACAGCCGCGAACACGGTTCCTAGACCTGTCTTGCATTCGATCTCAGCTATGTGTGCGACCCTCGCAGCGTCCATAAAGGAGTAGCCTAGATCGAGTGCCTCGTTTAGTGCGAGGGAGAGGGTGAGGGCTCCTCCGCCGCTCGACCCGAAGCCCGCGGTCATGGGTATATCAAGTTCATGCTCCACATGTATGACACAGGGCTCAGAGAGGTTCCTGATCATCTTGCCGATGACGTTCTCAGACACGAAGGCATCCGAGACAAAGTCTCCGTTGATCTTGACTGTGTAGGCTGTTTTCTCCGCTGACTCCGCTTTGACGCGGGTGGTGACGCCTCGTGAAATGGATACCCCTGAGCCCCTTGACCCCTTATACAACGGGTCTTCAGGCTGGTCGCATATCTGAAAAAGGCCGGTAATGTGCCCGGGGGCGAACGCGGAGGCTTCTTTCATGTCCGTTCCATTATGACCTTGCGTTGTAGGGATAAGAATTACGCTTGAGAATATTCTCAGTGGAAGGAGTGCTTCTCTGAGGGAAAATTCCCCTCCTCCACATCCTTGATGTAGTTCTTCACTGCGGTCTGGATACCCTCGCTCAGGTTTGCGTACTGCTTCACATGTTTAGGCTTGAACTCGGGGTCCAGCCCCAGCATGTCGTTCACTACCAGTACCTGGCCGTCGCAGTAGGAGCCTGCTCCTATCCCTATGGTGAGAGCTTGGATGGACTCGGATATCTGGCGAGCCAAATTCATGGGGACACATTCAAGTACGATGGAGAATACGCCTAGTGAGTCGAGCTGCTTTGCCTCGCATAGGATGCGATTGGCTTCGGTCTCTGTTTTTCCCTGAACTTTGAGTTTTTCCGCGGTCTGCGGAAGCAAGCCAAGGTGCCCCATCACGGGTATCCCCGATGAGATGATAGCCTTCACCACCTCAGGCTTGTTTCCCTCAAACTTCACAGCGATAGCCCCTGCTTCTATTAGTCGCCGGGCGTTAACCAGCGCGTCATCAGCCGTATTGTAGGTGTCGATGGGCATGTCTCCGACGATTATCGCCCGTTTTGTACCGCGAGCCACTGCCCCGATGTGGCGTACCATGTCCTCCATGGAAACGTGTCTGGTATCATCGTAGCATAGCACAACCATGCCGAGGCTATCTCCCACAAGGATCATATCTATCCCCGCCTGATCCATGATCTCTGCTGTTCGGTAGTCGTAAGCCGTGAGCATTGTGACCTTCTTTTTACTTTTAAGGTTTCGAAGCTGTTCTATCTTCATTTTTTTCTCTCCAGATGTTTGATGAGGGCGGTGAGGGCTTGGTTCACGGGTGTTGGGATGCCGTGGACTCGGTCTAGCTCAACGATCCTTCCGTTGAGTAAATCGATTTCAGTCTTCCGATTCTTGGACAGGTTCTGATACATGGATGGGTAGCTGGAGTACCTCGACACAGCGTCCAACATGACATCGACGAGGCCGGGACCTAGGTGGACGCCCTCAGCAGCCGCAACTCTACGGCACTCATTCAATATCTTTGCTATGATAGTCTTTAGTTTAATAGAGGCTAGTTCAATGTTCGGCGCCCTAAGAACCGCCGTCAAGGGGTTCACGACACAGTTCAACTACAGTTTCCGCCAAATATCATGATCCATGTCACCGGTCAGACGTACCGGGAGGCCGCAGGACTCGAGTAGAAGCTTGATCCGTTGACCTTGCCCTGTTTTTGGGATGATATCGCCCTTGAACTTGATGTCAACCACACCAGGAGAGGTGAACTCGACGCCCGTCATGGAGAGGCCAAGGACGATCTCACACTGAACAATTGATTTGACAGTTTTCTCGTTTCCCAAGCCGTTCTGCAGTACAAGGATTATCGTGTCGTCTTTCAGGAGGATTTTGATCTCACTTAAGGCTCTTTCTGACTCATGGGCCTTCGTCATCAAGACCAGAAGGCACTCCTCAGAGACCGCCTCAAGATTGGCGACGGCGTTGAGGTAATAAGAGCCTTGGTCCAGATCCTTAACCATCAGCCCACCTGAGTTGACTGAGTCGACGTGACTCTTTATATCGACTAGCAGGACGTCGACTGTCTTGGAGAGCTGAGAGCCATAGTAGCTGCCGATGCCCCCTGAGTAGAGTAATATGACACGCTGGAACGTGTCAGTCATGGGGCTTGATGTACACCCCCTTCTCTGAGAGAGCCTCCAGCCTCTCTTTCATGATCCTCATGGACTCCGAAAGAATCTCACGGTTACTGTAGCCAGACAGGATACCCTCTAGCTGAGCATCGTCCATTTTTCTCAGGCGCTCCACCTGAGACTAGTAAAGGCATCGCCCTCACAACATTGTCGACGATGGTTATGGACGCGAACTGGGCCGTCCTGGAGAGGGGGTTCAGGTCCACCGTGATGACCTTCTTACCCATCTTGACGAGCCCCTCAGTCCGATCACCGTCCTCAAGGGGGACGAACACGATGTCGGCAGTGAGTATTCCGTTGGGGTCCACCCTCCGCCTTTCGCTGAAGACCTCGTCGATGTGGGCCGACGCGGCGTCCCCGATGCCTAGCACCTCCTCCGCCCCGGCCTCTCTCAGCGCTCTCTCTATAGCCGCCTCTCTTCCAGGGAGCTTGTGAAAGAGATTAAC
>CAZEMD010000232.1:0-3750 GCA_964513225.1 uncultured Candidatus Bathyarchaeia archaeon
GAAACCCGTCATTTTAGACACTGAATCTTATCTCAGCCTGTTAATGACTCTTTCCGATCAGACGGCTCAAGCCGTGGAGGGGCATATGGAACATTGATCCATGTGTTATGTAGTCTCTGTATACAGACTCATCTTCATTAAAACATAAATCAAAGACAGTGGCAGATAATACCATGGACAAGAGGATCAAGCTGTTAAACCGGCTCAAGATGCAGCTCAGCGGCTACGTCTACACGGGCCACAAGAGCAGGGACGGCTGGAGGGGCGAGCTCCCCCATTACCAGTTCGAGTGCCCCATCCACGGCCTGGTCGAGACCTACCCCAGCGGCTACGAGCAGCGGCTGGAGTGCCCTCTCTGCCTGGCCGAGAGGAGGGAGAAGCGCCTCAAGGCAGCCGCCGGGGAATAGCCTTAACTCGGTGTGTTGCGTCTGAGGCTCCATGGAGCCGATGACCAGAGGGGATATCATCAATTCGTATGAGGCGAGCCGAGCCAAGGTTTTCGTGTACATGGCTGAGACCCTCATCGAGCATCTGGGCGAGGAAGAGGGCAGGAATGTGATCCGCGAGACGGTGCGGGAGATTAACAGGGACTCGGGTGAGAAGACCCGTAGGAGCTACGAGGAGCGGGGCGTCGAGAACACGTGGAGGAACCACAGGGACGAGAACGGGCCCCTGTACGCGCTGGCGTGGATTGGAGGCGTCGCGCTGGACGAGCCGGACACGAAGGTAGTCGAGTACAGCTACTACCCCTAGGAGAAATATGAAAATGCGTTATGGATTTTACGATAGCACATAGTGATCGCTGGCTGTTGTGTTCTATCCACCGGCAGCCCATATAACACGACTTTTATGTAATACCGTGCCCGTCTGGTCGATAGATAGACCTGTGATAGAACCGTTTGTTACCTCCAGCGGGTCATGATATATATGAACAATCCAGAACTTGCCCTGTAACGTAGTATGATCGAATGAGATCCGTTCTATAGGGTATACTTCGATGAACTCGATTGGCTCATCTTGTACTTCTTTTAGTGCTATTCGGACGGCGTCGTACGCATCCAATGCGTAGTCTTCCGTGTCTAGATCGTCTGGGTTAGTCAGCCTAATGTCGTAGGAGGAAAGATCTATCCTATCTCTTTCGGTGAGATAGACACGGACGCTTATTATTACAATCAGGATGATGGTGACCGATAAAGCAATTTTTTTGTTCCGATTCATAGCTTTCCTTTCATTTAAACCTACATCTATATATATTGATTTTTAAAAAAAGGTTAGTTGAAGGGGACATCTACTGCGGCGTCACAGACGACGCGTTCTGGCAGGGATTCAACCCTGTGTGGACGGTCACCCGCGAGAAGACGTTCAGCGGGGACAGCCTCTGCAGGCTCGTCTGGAGGAGACGAGAATAAAAATTTTCCAGATATAACCAGTGGCAGGTCATATCGAAACGCGTGTCGCTATCAGGCACTGTTATACGAAGGATTCATCCCATGAGATACGCCCAAGTTTGAAATGGGGAGGCATATACTGAGACTCTTTGCGGAGGATGACTTGGGGCTCATTTTATTTCTTTGTTTATAACATTACTTATAGGCATGAGTCAAACAATCAATAGAAATTACAGGTTAATCATCGCGGCGATGGTCCTCATCGTCCTTGCGGTGTCATACACATGGATAACCACGATGAACGGTGAACATGTGATGAGCCTGAATAAAGAGGTCTACAAGGCTGGTGATTTCCTCGTCTTGACCGTGAAAAACGTCTACAGGGGCGGCATCCTAGTCGACGTCGATTACAGGATTCAGGAATGGACCGGCGACTATTGGCATGAGCTGGACATCCACGCCCCCGACTCTGGGGTCACCGCGGCGTCAAAGCTGTTGGCTCCAGGGGAGACTTATAGACAGGTCATGGACATCAGATGGTTGGGTGAAGGCAGGTATCGGATAGGGAAACAAATCACCCCCCTCGAAGAGGAGACGAACACGTTTTGGGTAGAATTCGTGGTAGAAGGCTAGACCGATTCAAACCTTAGGTACGCCTAAGAAGTACCTCTACCGGAAATAGACGCGACCATCAAATGAACAGTCTCCTCAGGTCTGATTAAGCGTTACAGCCTGTCGATGAACTCTCCGAGGCTTCTCATCCCCACCGATATTATGGTTGTCGGGCTGCCCGTTGAAAAATAAAATACGTGGAAGCCCATCTTTTTGTCATGAGGAAGACTGCGGCCGGGGTCGTTCTTATTGCTCTGATGTTTGGGGCTTTTCTGCTCATAACGTGGTCTCCGCCGGCGGAGGAGGCGCCCGAGATAGTTCACGAGTTCCCCGTCCAGGGCGTGATGGGCAGGACCATCGCCTACTACTACGTCCCGGGGATATACGGCTCGCTCTACGACTCTGAAAGCAACCAGAGGCTCGTGTCCAAGGTGAAGGCATGCGGGGCCGACTATATCCTCCTGAAGGCGTTCTACAACTGCACCGTGGACGGGGCGCTGGTGGGCGACACGGGGGAGGCGAAAGAGGGGCTCAGAGCCGTCATAGAGGAGGCCCACCGTGAGGGGCTGGGGGTGTTCCTGTCCCCGTTCGTGGAGTCCATGATGTTCTGGCCCGAGCCCAAGTGGACACTGGGGGCAGACGCGTGGACCCCGCTGGTGGTGGAGTGGGCGCTGTTCGCCGAGGAGAACGGCGTCGAGATGTACGCCCCGGGCTTCGAGATGGCGATCATACTGGACGAGGATGAGGCCGAGGCGTGGTTCATCGACGTGCTGCTCAGGATACGCGAGGTCTACTCGGGGGAGGTCGGGTTCGCCGAGATACCCTACGGGCGTCAGTGGCAACGGCTGAACGGCAGCAGGGTCTTCGAGGGATACGACTTCGCCGGGATAACCATTTTCCCGTGGGAAAACTACGGCGGCGTCCACGACATGAGAAGCATGGACGACCTGGCGGAGCACGTCGAGGCTCAGGCCAGGCTACTCGAGAACATAGGCGCGTGCTACGGCTTCGATGAACTATACGTGGCGACGCTGGGCATGGATTACTGGTACGGCTGGATGCCTTCGGCGGAGAAGAGGGCCGAGGGATACATGGCCGCGCTGGACGCTCTCAGCGGCCACAACGTCACGGGCGTCTTCCTCCACATCTGGGCGTCGGAGCACGACCACCTTGGCGAAGCGACCGACGTGGAGGATATGCTGAGGGCCAGGTGGACGAGGTAGGGGCTACCAGCCTACGGCGCATCCGTCGCCCCTGGGGTCGGAGCCCGCGGTGAGGACACCGGTCTCGGGGTTCCTGTGTATCATCTGGCCTTTACCGAACAGTATCCTCCTCCAGCCCGACGCACGCTCTACTTGGTGGCCCATTGTGGATAGCCTGCTCACGGTCTCCACGGTGATTCCCTCCTCCAGGAGTACCTTGCCGTCGCTGGTGCCGTCCACTATGAAGAACCGCGGCGCGTCCAGCGCCTCCTGGGGGTTCATCCCGTAGTCCACCGTGTTGACTATGACCTGGACGTGGCCCTGGGGCTGCATGTAGCCGCCCATGACGCCGAAGGGCGCGTATAGCTCGCCGTCCCTGGTGGCCATGGCGGGGATTATGGTGTGGTAGGGGCGTTTCCCGGGCTCCAGCCTGTTGGGGTGGGCGGGGTCGAGGGTGAAGCCGTAGCCTCTGTTCTGGAGGGTGAAGCCGCAGCCCCGGGGGATGATGCCGGTGCCGAAGCCGTTGTAGTTGCTGTTTATGAAGCTGC
>CAZEMD010000233.1:0-3739 GCA_964513225.1 uncultured Candidatus Bathyarchaeia archaeon
ACAGCGACTGCCCCGTCTGCAGCAGCAACCCGTGGCTCGGCATCTACGGCATGGTGACCAGACGGTCCAGCGGCGGCGAGACGCTGTACGCCGGAGAGGGGTGCACGCCACTGGAGGCCATAAAGGCCTATACCATCGACGGCGCCTACGCGGCACACGAAGAAAACATCAAAGGAAGCATCGAGGAGGGGAAGCTAGCCGACCTGGTGGTGGTGGACAGGGACCCGCTGACCATAGACCCGCTGGACCTTAAGAACGTCGAGACGTTGATGACGGTCATAGACGGCGAAGTGGTCTACAGCAGAGACGCCTGACGAGCGGCTTCACCGAAAACATCCTTTATAGTCGGCGCCAACTAAGGGTTTAAATCCAGCCGTCTGTGTAGAGATTGGAGTCTCTCTGGATGCCATGGATATCATGGTATTGCCATTGTTTTTCCTTCCAGCCAGAGAGACTCTCCCCAAAGCTGACGCGTCAGCCTCTAGCACGGAAAGAATTATTCACCTCCAACGGATAACTGGACCTGTTGACGGCTTTGGCTTGGCTTAATAAATGGGCACTCATCGCGATCGTGTTGATCCTCATCGGCCTTGCCGTGTTACTGCCAAAGTATCTGCAGGTAGACCAGCAGGAGGCCCCCCAGAAGGGCGCCATGTCCTTGGAGGAGCGCAGCGGGACCCTGACCATCCTATACGACAACAACCCGTATGACGACGGATGCATGACCGACTGGGGGTTCAGCTGCCTCATAGAGCTTGAGGACGAGACGATTCTCTTCGACACGGGGGGCGACCCCGGGATACTGGCCCACAACATGGACGCCCTGGGCGTAGGCGTCGCTGAGATAGATGGCGTGGTGCTCAGCCACAGGCACGGGGACCACGTCGGGGGCATAGACGTGGTGCTCGAAGCCAACCCGGGTGTACCGGTATACCTGCCCGAGACGTTTCCCTACCACATAAAGAGCAGCATCAGAGGCAAGGGGGCCGAGGTCGTCGAGACCAGCAACGCCACCTTGGTGTGCGGGGGTGTCGCCACTACCAGGGTCCTCGACGCCAACCCCGACGAGCAGGCCCTCATCGTCAACACTCCGCTCGGGCTCATACTGGTCACGGGGTGCAGCCACCCGGGCGTCGAGAACCTCGCGCGGGACGCTTTGAACCTCACGGGCGGGGAGATATACCTCGCAGTCGGGGGCTACCACCTGGGAGGAGCCACCCGAGCCCAGCTGGAGGCACTGGTCGAGGAGATGAAGGAGCTTGGCGTACTGAAGGTGGCGCCGACCCACTGCAGCGGGGACCTGGCCAGGCAGGTCTTCAGCGAAGGCTACGGAGAAGACTACGTCGAGGCTGGCGTGGGCTTCAGCATGGGCTTCTAGCCGTCGGGAGGAGTCGTCTTTCTCTCCGACCGTTTCCAGTAGTACTCGTAGAGGTCCGTCGCCCAGGCGTGGACCCCGGGGTCGTCTGACGCGAAGCCCCTGTAGTCCATGCGGCCGTCGCCGCCGGGGAAACAGATGCCCGCCACCTCCTTCTCAGACACCGCCATGAAAACGTTCACCCGGTCGATGACATTGTTCAGGAACTGCCTCGACCGGAGGGCCTCCTGAAGTATGGGCCCGTTGTCGAACTCCGGCGGTATGACTATGTCCCTGGGCTCGAGGAGCCTGAACTCGACTCCCCTCTGCAAGGCCTCCTCCATGACGGGTATCACCGTGAGTATGTACCTGTCAGTCATCCGCCAGACGTACTCCTCCGCGTCCCTGAAGGCCTGCTCGATCCTGTGGAAGATCACCATGACGTCGTCCACGTAGGTGCATGGCTCCAGCTCCCCGATGCGGGCGACGAACTCCGGGGGCAGCCGCGTGACGTCGTGGGTCCTGAAGTAGTCCCTGTGGCTGCAGGTGAACCGGAAGCCCCGCAGCATGTTGAGGGACATGAGGCCGTACGGCGTGAGGTGGTGGTTGCCCTCCGGGTCCTTGCTCGTGAGCCCCGCGTCGCCGAGCCTGGAGAGGTGGCGGCTGGTCTCCTGGGTGGTGAGGTCGAGCTCCCGGGAGAGGCTGGTCACGGTGAGGGGGGCCTCCTTCAGCGTGTACAGTATCCTCAGCCGATCCTCGTTGGAGAACTCGAAGAAGACTTCGCACATGGTCTCCAAGGCGCTTCCTCGTAACGTTATATCCTATCTCTACAGCAACGATATTAAAGTCCCTATAATGCACTTTGGGAGCCCTTATGACCGTCCCCGGCGGCTTAACGGCTGTGAATTAGTTGAGGCACTCGTTCTCGGTAGAGCTCAAGTCCAAGAAACACCTGCACCAGATGATGCTGGCGAAGGAGCCCCACGGCGGCGTCTTCTTCGAGGGGGAGCTGGGGGATATAGACGAGCTGGAGTATATAGAGGGGAAGGTCCTCGTCGTAGCCGGCTCCAAAGGGACCCTGAGGATAGGCATATGCGAGTCCAAGCTCATGGGGGGTCTCACCAAGAAAGAAGGCTAGGGTGCAATGAAGCCTCCTGCGGCCCCACCATCAACGCTGAATAGATCTTATGAGTAGATACGTGTTAAACCTACAGGGCGATTCCATGGCTTCATCGACGCTACAGGAGACCGTCTCCGACCTTAAGGCGAGGTATCCGCGGCTCGACTTCATCGACTTCACCCGGGGCATAGTTATGGCCGTCATGGCTTGGGACCACGTCTCCAACTTCTGGAGCCAGTTTCATGGAGGCGGCGAGGGCATACTTGGGCGTATGCCTCCGTTCCTGAACACGACCTGGTTCCTGGAGCGTTTCGTGAGCCACTTCTGCGCCCCCACCTTCATCTTCCTGGCGGGGACGGTGCTCGCCATCTCGTCGGCCAAGAGGCTTGAGAGGGGGGAGAGCGAGATGGACGTGTCGCTTCACTTCATCAAGCGGGGGCTTGTGCTCCTATTCCTGGAGGCCTTCTTCGTGTCCACCGCGTTCAGCATGCCTTGGACGTACTTCGGCGTCATCGCGTGCATAGGCGTCTGTCTCATCGTCTTCAGCGTCGCCCGAAGGCTGCCGTGGAAGCTGATACTGGCGCTGAGCCTCGTAATAGTGCTGAACCACCAGTTCCTGGACCTGAGCTTCATACCCGTTGGCCCCAACTGGGGGTGGTACCTACGCGTAATACTGCATGAGCCCAACTACGACAGGTGGCCCTACTACGGGTTATACCCCATAATACCCTGGATAGGCGTCATGGGCTTAGGGTGGAGCCTCGGCAGCTACCTGAAGGGCAAGGACTTGAGGCAGGTGAAGAGGCTGAAGACGCCTTTCGCGGTGGGCGGCGCCGCCTCCATAGCGCTCTTCTTAGTGGTGCGCTGGCTCAACGGCTATGGAAATCTGCTACCCCGGAGAGGCAACACTCTCATCGACTGGCTATACGTGAGCAAGTACCCGCCCAGCGTCGCTTTCCTCCTGTACACCTTGGGGATGATGCTTCTCTTCATGGCGCTGGGCCTCCACATCCAGGATAGACAGTGGTTCAAGGGTGGCCTATCAGGCATGCTGCTCACCTTCGGCAGGAACCCTCTGTTTTTCTACGTGACGCACCTGTGGCTCTATAGGCTGCAGTGGCCCGACTACGCGCCGAGGAGATACGTGCCGCCTTTCTATCGGACGCTCCCGGAGTCCCTGGCGTTATGGGCCGTGGGGCTCGTCGTGCTCTGGCAGCTTTGCGTCAGGTACGAGAGGCTGAAGAGGAAGTACCCGAAGCCCATAC
>CAZEMD010000234.1:0-3733 GCA_964513225.1 uncultured Candidatus Bathyarchaeia archaeon
CGGACCACGAGCTGGCGAAGAAGGTGCTCGTGGACATAGCGGACGAGGAGAAGGTACACGCTGGCGAGTTCCTGAGGCTCCTCTACGAGCTGGCCCCCGACGAGAAGGACTTCTACGTCGAGGGATTCGAGGAAGTAGAGGAGCTCATGGAGGAGTAGCCCCCAACTTTTTTATTCAATCTTTTTCACCCAGTAGGACTTCTCCCACGGCTCGGGTGATCCTGGCCTGACCTTGAACAGCGGGTGAGGCGTCAACTCTGAGACGACGAGGTTGTCGCGGTATTTGTCTGGCTGCCTCTTCATGAGTCTCTTCTGCAGGGTATTGAACTCGTACTCCAGCTGCCCGCGGTTCAACCCGATGAGGTCAACCTCTTCTTCGGGGTAAAGTATCTTGGAGTAGTTGTAGCTGTAGCCTCTCCTCCGGCTCTCATCAAACACCCTCACGAGGTAGTACCCCACTGCGTGCAGGGGGGCTCTGTGCGTCTTGAAGCGGTCCAGCTGGGGGTGGTTCCTCCAGCCTCTCGTCTCCCCCTGCAACACCTTCTGGGCGAGCAGCGTTTCCCGCCAAAGGGCTCCCAGGCCCTTCCAGTCGAGGTATCGGGGGTGGAGCGACCATATCCTCATGGCGTCAGCAAGACTACCCCGGCCGCGGTATTTAGATGCTCCCCGCACGCGTTCCTTGTAGCCTGTGATGCCTCCCACGCTCCGTACCGGCATGTTAGACGGTTTTATTACGCTGAACGCGTCATTCAATGAGGATATGTCCAACTACAGCCCGACACGGGTCACCTTGGCGAAGCGTATAGCAGGCGAGATAGTGTTGTCGCCCAGCCCGGGGAAGACCATGCGCAAGTGGAGGGGGCTCCTCGGGGTCACCCAGATCGAGTTGGCGGGCGTCCTGGACCTTTCGCCGTCCGTGGTTAGCGACTACGAGACGGGGCGCCGCCGCAGCCCGGGCAGCGGCTTCATCAAACGGTACGTGGAGGCGCTGCTGGACATCGACGAGTCCAACGGCGGCAACTACATAAGGCAGCTCTCGCGCATCACCCTCGACCCCAGCGACGTGTTCATAGACATACGGGAGTTCATGGCGCCCGTCAGCGCCGCGGAGATCGTGGAGGCCGTAGCCGGCGAGGTCTACGCCGGCCAAGACAAGCTGGAACAGAACGTGTTCGGGTACACCGTCGTTGACAGCATCAAGGCCATACAGATGCTCAGCGGCCTAGACTTCTACAGGATATTCGGCACCACCAGCGAGAGGGCCCTGGTGTTCAGCGGCGTCAGCCGAGGCAGGTCCCCCATGATCGCCGTGAAGATCAGCCCCTTCAAGCCCAGGGTCATAGTGCTTCACGGGTTGGAGGGGGAGATGGACCCGCTGGCGGTCCAGCTGGCTGCCCACGAGGGCATACCCTTGGCGGTCTCGCGGCTCGACACCGAGGACGATCTGGTTGAGGTGCTGGTGGACCTGTACGAGAGCACCATTTAAAGCTTGAACATCTGTGCCCGGTTGCGCAACCGGTTAAAGCCCTTCTTTCACTCGTACCTGAGGGCGTCCACCGGGTTCATGCCGGCTGCCCTCCACGCGGGGTAGAGGCCCGCGAGTACGGCCGTCACCATGGCGAAACTCACGACGGCCAGGCCGAGGACGGGCGATGTCGAGACGGGGAGCCCTATGTAGTCTCCGACGATCCTGCCGAGCACGAAGCCGAGGGCCGCGCCCAGTACGCCGCCTATGATCCCCGTTATGGTGGCCTCGCTGAGGAAGAGGTAGAGGACGTCGGTGCTTTTGCCGCCGATGGCCTTGAGTATCCCTATCTCCCGTGTACGCTCCATGACGCTTATGGTCATGGTGTTTATGATGGCGACCCCGGCGACTATGAGGCTGATGGCGGCTATGCCGCCGAGCACGGCCTCTATGGTGCCCAGTATCTGGCCCACCTGCTCCTGGATCATCTCGAAGCTCATCACCATGACGCCGTCGCCGAACTCGTCCTCGATGTGCTCCACGACGGCGTCCACGTTGTCGAGGGTGTCCACGGTCATGGCGACGTAGTCGACGCTGCTGCCTGACTCGAATATCTGCTGGGCCTCCCTGAAGGGGATGACGACGCTGTTGTCGTCCTCGCTGCCGAAGGTGCCTCCCACCTCCTCCATGACGCCCACGACGCGGAGGGTGACCTGCCTCTCCTCGCCGCTGACCCTGAGGGTGAGGGTGATCCTGTCCCCCACCTCGTAGGCGGGCCTGTCCAGGTCCGTGGGGTTGGCGACGTTGTGGCCCAGGACGACGGATGCCTTGTCGCTCTGGACGAGGGCCCTGCCGTCGGCCATCTCGTAGTACTTGAATATGTCGAAGTAGATGGGCTCGGCGCCGTAGACGTTGCAGACGTAGACCTCGCCTCGTACGCTGTAGCTGGCTATCTTACTGCCGATTATGGGGGTCATGTACTTGACGTGGGGCGTCTTCTCAAGAATCTGGACGTCGCGCCAGTTGAAGCTCTCGCCGACGAGGCCGCGGCCAGGCTGGACCGTGAAGGGCACCACCATGACGTTGTTGGGGCCGAACATCTCAAGCTGGCCGCCCACCTCCTCGGAGAGGCCCTGGGTGATGCTCACGAGGCCCGTGACCGCCGCGATGCCTATGAGGACGCCTAGGACGTTGAGGCCGAGCCTGAACTTGCGCTCGTTGAGGCCGTTGACGGCGGTGAGGAGGATGTCCCGTGGCTTCAACTCAAGGAGAAGAACGCTGGGCGGGATATAAACAGGCTAGTCTACGGTCTCGGCTTCCTCGAACTGGGCGACGTACCCCGGTGGGAGCCCTAGGGCCTTGGCTCCGTCCACCAAGTATCGGAGGTAGCGTTTCGTCGGCTTGAACGGGCCTCGGGGGTTGGTGGTGCGGTAGACGTGGGCTAGCATGGGCTCACCGGCCTCGCTGACAACCATAATGGGGTGTCGGTAGTATGTCCCGTTGGGGACCCCCTCGACGGTGTCTAGGTGCTCCATCTCGTCGGGCGGTATCTCGTAGACGGCCCCGCGTACCAGCCTGTTGAGAGCGGGCTCTATTCCCGTGCAGCCCCCCCCGTAGTTGCTGCTGTAGTAGTTGAACTGGACCTCCCAGTTGGGTATCAGCGCCTTGCAGACGAACTCGGCGCTGGGCGTGTGCTTCCTCAGGTTCTCTATGTCCATGAAGCTGCCGTATGTGAAGTACAGCATGAGGCAAGTGGTGTGTCGATTTCATAAAAGACTTTCAATAGGGTGGTCCGGCGTGATCCGTTTAGAAGCCGCGAGCAGGGTCACTCGCCGGAAGCCTTCGTCCGGTTATTCTCTCCAGCTGCCGTTTAGCCTCTTCCAGGTCTCTGCCGCCTCCTCCCCTGGGGACGTAGCGGGTGCCCTTGCTGGTCTCGTAGAACTGGAAGACGCTGTAGAACGGCTTTTTCTCTAGGTCGTACTTGACGAGGATGTAGCCGCCCGCTCGGGCCATCTCCTCGGAGCCTTCGGGCAGCTTCTTCTTGGGTTGCATCACACCAATCCGGGTATGAAGTGTTCCGTGTGTGGAGGGATAATCTTTGTCATCCATGGTTCCAAGGAACTTACCGTAAAACCCGGGAAAAGATTATTCCATGTAACAAGAAAAATCGACGCGCCAAGTCACCCACACACAATCATCTAAGGGGGAAGGGGGGGGGGGTAGACGAGAAAAGGCGAACAGACGCCCCTTCCACCGAAAGAAGCCCCAG
>CAZEMD010000235.1:0-3733 GCA_964513225.1 uncultured Candidatus Bathyarchaeia archaeon
CTCGAGACCACCGAGTCGCACAGCCTGTACGTGGACTGTTCGAGAGACAGATCCATTAAAACAAGGATTGAAACACAGAGCATAGTGGACCCGGAGACGGCCCTGCTGCCGTGTTCGAGAGACAGATCCATTAAAACAAGGATTGAAACCTTGCGTGAGTAGGGGTGGCGAGGCGTCCTCAGGGTAAAATTAGTTTAAGACTGGGGACCGGCTTTTCTCTGTCTACCGTGTCTGGGCTTTTTCTCTTGCTCCTGTTTCTCGTCTCTCAGTATCTGGTCCATGGCCTGGGTGAGGCTGTCGAACATCTCCAGTAGATCCCAGCCCTCCTGTTTGACGTGTATTGTTTCCCCGCCCAGCTTGGTGTATATGTGGGCCCTGGCCTCGTAGCGTGTCCGGTTCCCGCTTGCTCTCTGCTTCTCTATGTGAACCCTCACCTCGTGGAGGTGGGGGCGCATGCTCTGCGCCCTCTGCACCACGCGGCGTATCTTGTTCTCCGCGACGGCGGCGTCGAACCAGTTCTCCTCCGCTGATAGCCCGACGATGTAGACGGGTAGCTCCGCCTCGCCCCGGAGATCGTATATGGGCCGCAGGAGCTCGCGGGGCGTTATGATGCCCTGCACCCTGTCCTGTTCGTCAACCAGGAGGCAGGCGCCTTCGCCTGTGCGGGTCATCTCCTTCGCCACCTTGAGGGCGCTCGCCTCGGGCCCCACCCTGAGGGGCTGTGCGTCCATCACCCCGCTGACCTGGCCGGAGAACTTTGGCACCATCCGGCCGCTCTTGCTTCCCATGGTCATCCGGGAGGCGGGGACGATGAAGGTGTGGACCAGTATCTCCGCCGTCACGATGCCCTTCAGCTCACCGTCCACGGTGACAGGTAGGTGGCTGTTGTTGTTGTCCAGCATCACGCGGCGGGCCCGGCTGCAGCTGTCCGTGGGGCCTATGGTGATCACGGGGGAGTTCATGAGGTCTCTGGCCTTTATCGACGCGAGCTCGTTGACTTTGGATAACTCCTTCAGGAGGTCGACCTGGCTTGTGATGCCTTTGACCTCTCCCTCCTCTACCAGCGGTAGGGCCCTCACGCCGTTGTCGATGAGGGTCTCCACGACCTGTAGCACCGTGTTACTTGTGTCGGCTACCCCGATCTGCTCCCAGACGCTCTTGACTCTGGTTCTTTGGGGGTGGTCGACGCCTAGGAGGTTTCTGACGGTCACCAGCCCCGTGTTGTATCCGTCGGTGGCCACCGTCTCGTAGCTGCCCGTGTCCTTGAAGTAGCCTAGGATCTTGCTTGTGGGGTCTTCTGGGCTGAATATGCTGCCCGGGTCGTGGTGGAGATTGGTTATCTCGGTCTCTGCGAGCTCTACCAGTGTTTTCCTCAAATGTAATACCAGATAATGTGAGGAAGCGACCCCATAAATAGATATCATAAATGGTGTGACGGCCCGGATGGCTGGCAGCGTGGAGCTGTGGCAGTCCACCCTATACTATCACCTGCTAAATGGTCTATGCCGGCCTTTCTGACCAGTTCGGTGATCGTCAGCTCCCCACACTCAGCGGCCACACTTAGAACCCTTATCACCCGCTTTGAGGCGAGTATCTCCTCGTAATCATCCATCCTTCTACTCCTGGGCTACAGACAAGACTCGAAAATTCAGCTACTTATACCATGTTGAGGAGATCGTAGGGGTCAGAGTGAGGTGTAAATGCGAGCGTGCGCGTACTTTGTATAAGTATTACCTTAAAATACGAGTATTTATTATAAAAAGTAACGAAGTAGTATCTAATTTACTTTCGTTGAATGTATCAGATTTAATAAGGTGTATTGACAATTTTTTTATAGTTTTAATAGAAGGATATGGATAACATTTCATTAAAATATCTTGTTTCCTTATCCTTGTTCCAGTATATTATTAATGAGTTTTTTCGTTTCGAAAACACTATTAACTTGGTGGCATTTTACTCCAATTTTTTTAACAGAATAATCGTTCCCTCCTTCAAAAAGGGAATCGCCCACAAAAACTATGTCACTTATGTTTATTTTTTTATAAGATAATAATTTTTGGATTCCATACGCTTTATCAATATTTTTTTGTGTTATATCTATAGAGCTTGTGCCCCCTATCCTAATTTCAAATTTAGGTAGTTTTTCCTGTAAAATTTCTATGTATTTTTTCCTTCTTATTCCATCTGGATCATAATGCTTCTTTACTTCTAGCGGTGCATTTTGCCCATATGCACTCCATGTAACCTGACCTCCTCTATTTTCTAACTGATCACCCCATAATTTATCATATTTTGGCAGAATTTTTTCCGCGACGCTTGTTATCTTATTTATTTCTTCTTCTGAGAAATCGTTAAAGTAAAACCTGATCCATTGATTTAAATGCCATATCCACATTTCTGACCCACTTAATGGCATAAGATACAAATTATTGTAAAAACAGTTTTCCAAGAAAGGTAAAACTTGTTTATTAATCTGATTAATAGAACCACCAGTGATTATACAAACATCCATTTTTTGTAAAAGACTAGACAATAGAACGGACATCTCATCATCCATACTAGTTTTACTTTCTACCAATACTCCATCTAAATCAAAAACCAACACATCTTATACCTTCTAATATTGTATTAAATGATATTTTAAAAGTAACGAAACAGCGCCCGCGCATCCATCCTTATTTAATATTGTGTTCAATTAGGGAAAAGAACACAGATTTACTAGTAAAAAGTACTGAAGATATTGTGGTCACTTCTCACCAGTCCTTCCAATTAACACTCTAGTGTAAATTATCGACACCATGTCGCTGAACTGGATGATATAGATGGTATAAGAATCACTCGGCAAGAGTACGTCAGAACTTAGATAATAAAACAACTGGAAAACAGGCGCAATGGAAGCTCAAAGTAACCTTTTCTTTGAACTCTCAAATGATGATTACTCAGCTCTCAAAAGTTGGCTTTTAGAGCAGTATTTGAGTTTAAAATACGAGAAGATCGAAATCTCTCTAGAATTGAGAAGGATATTAACAAAAATCGAGATGCTCCGAGAAAGGAATGATGAGCATCTTACATATATGATCGTTCGCGCGCGAGGCGCCTATGTATTCAATTGCTCACGTAAGAATCGATGAATAAGATACTCCCTCAGACCAGTATGTCTAAAGATTCTATAATCATGATAACTATCAACAGGCATCTCTGCGAGAAACCTGAGCATTCTATCTAAAAGCACCTTTAACTCTTCTGTTCCTTCATTCCTGAGTAACTTCAGAAATTCCTTTTTCCCCTTTTTTGTTATTTGTCTCTATAAATCGAATATCCGTCGCATTATTTTCTTCTTTTTTTCCTTTTTTTCGTCCTTGCGCGCTCTACATATAATGTATTATCTGTACCCCTATGTCTTACTGTAGGCTGAAGGTGAAATGAAAACCATGCGCGAAATTCGTTAGATGTGAAAATAGATGCGCGCACGAGACGTTAAGAGAAAGGGTATGTAGCTTTAAAATTTATGTAATAAAAACAGTATTAACCATAGTTTACTTAATGATTTCATTCATGTCAAAGGTGGCTACGCCGATTACTGTATCTGCACCACCGTAGTATATCAGGAGCTGGCCGTCGAGAATTATCGCCCCGCAGCTGAACACCACGTTAGGTACAAACCCAAAACGTTCATAGTCTTCGCTGGGCTCCAAGATCGGCTCCTCTGAACGGTAGATCACCCTTTCAGGGT
>CAZEMD010000236.1:0-3732 GCA_964513225.1 uncultured Candidatus Bathyarchaeia archaeon
CATGGTCCTGAAGGAGTGGGAGCGCATCCCGGTCCTCTGGCTGGGCAGGTTCATCGGGATGAGGGGCCCCGGGATCACATACCTCATACCATTGGTCGACCAAGCCCCGATACGCGTGTCCACCCGTTTACAGACCGTGAGCTTCAGGACGGAGCAGACCCTCACAGCAGACAACGTCCCCGTCAACGTGGACGCCGTGATGTACGCCAAGCCCGTCGACATAGAGATGGCGACCCTCAACGTGGAGGACTACAGGCAGGCCACAGAGTGGGCCGCCCAGACAACGCTGAGGGAGGTCATCGGCAAGGTGGAGCTCAACGAGCTGCTGGCGGAGCGGGAGACGGTGGGGGTCCACCTGCGGGAGATCATCGACGAGAAGACCGAGGCGTGGGGAATAAAGGTGACCGCCGTGGAGGTCAAGGACGTCATCATCCCCAACGCCCTGCAGGACGCCATGAGCAGGCAGGCTCAGGCCGAGCGGGAGCGGATGGCAAGGATCACCCTCGCCACCGCCGAGCTGCAGGCCGCCGAGAAGATGATCGCCGCCGCCAAGATGTACGAGTCCAGCGCCGAGGGCCTGGCCCTCAGGTGGATGAACATCCTGTACGAGATTGGGCAGCAGCCGGGCACCAACACCATGATCTTGGTGCCCTCCAACATGCCTCAGGCGGGCGTCGCCCCAGTCGGATTGTACGGCGTCCAAGAGCTAGCTAAGCAGACGAAGGAGAAACAGCGAGATAAGCCAGAGTAGCGTGAACCTTTACCCTTTTTTTTTGGCGTAGCCCCTTTTTTCTATCCTCTTACCCTTTCAACTAGACGCCGCCCATGATCCTCTAGATTTGAAGAAGGGTCTCGGTCTTCCCCTCCCCGTGGAGCCCCCGCAGGAGGGCGTTGTCCTTCATCTTCACCACCCTGAGGAGCCTCATAGCATTTACTTGAATTCGATTCCCGGGTCTTCGTCCATCGTAATGCAGATGGGGGTGGAGGGAAAGGAGTTAACATGTTTCTGTGCAGGCGTGATAAGTGTTATACCTTCACCGGATGATGTTTCACCCGTTCTAAGGTGTTCAACGATGCCTGTACCTGAGAGGTATCTGAAGACGTTCAAGCAGGAGGCGGTGGGCGGCAAGGGCATGGTGGTGACGAACCACCCCCTCGCAAGCATGGCCGGGTTAGAGATGCTGGCTAGGGGCGGAAACGCCTTCGACGCCGCCGTGGCGAGCCTCTTCGCTTTGACAGTGGCGGAGCCCATGATGGTGAGCGTATTCGGGGCGGGGTTCTTCGTCTACCGTGACGGGGCCACCGAGGAGATATCGACCCTGGACAACTACGCCGTCGCACCGGCAGCCGCCAGAGACGACATGTACACGCCCGTCAAGGAGCGCCGCCCCGACCAGTACCTCTTCGAGACGGAGGGGAGGAAGAACATGGTGGGGCATCTGAGCGTGGCGACGCCAGGCACACTGAAGGCGTGGGAACACGTACAGAGCCGCCACGGCGCACTCAGCCTAGAGGAGGTCACGGCACCGGCCCGACGGCTCGCGAGAGACGGCTACAGGGCCACGCCCTACCTAGCCTTCTGCGTCGAGACTGCTCAGAGCGACCTAGCCCTGTACGATGACACGGCGAAGACCTTCCTACCTGAGGGAAGGCCCCTCAAGCCGGGTGACACCGTCAAGATACCAGACTACGCCGACACCCTGGAGAAGATAGCTAGGAAAGGCTCCGGGGTTCTCTACGGCGGGGAGCTCGGTAAAGCCATAGTGGACGACGTGGAGAACAACGGCGGCATCCTAGCTATGGAGGACCTCCAAGGCTACCAGCTGGTAGAGAGGGAGCCGGTCACCGGCACCTACAGGGACAGGTACACCGTGTACAGCATGGCCCCGGGGAGCAGCGGCGGCACCCACATAGTCCAGATGCTTAACATGCTTGAGCACAGCGACCTCGGCGGCATGGAATGGGGCTCCGCGGAGCACGTACACCTCTTCGCGGAGGTCCTGAAGATCGCCTTCGCGGACAGGCAGCGGTACATGGGGGACCCGTGGAAGGTGCCCGTGCCTGTAGAGGGCCTCACATCCAAGGACTACGCCGCGGCGAGGGTCGAGGAGATAGACGGCACCGCCAAGACCTATTCCTACGGTAATCCGGGTGCCTACGAGGGCCAGGATACGACCCACGTCTCCGTGATGGACGCCGACGGCAACATCGTGGCGGCCACCCAGACCCTCTTCTCGCTGTTCGGATCCATGGTCACGGTGCCGGGCACCGGCGTCCTGCTGAACAACTGCATGGGGCTCTTCGACCCCCGGCCGGGCAGGGCCAACTCGGTGGCGGGCGGCAAACGGATGCTAAGCAGCATGGCGCCCACCATCGTGCTCCGGGACGGCTCTCCGTTCCTGTGCATAGGCACCCCCGGCGGCACCAGGATATTCCCGGCTATCTGTCAGGCCCTCGTCAACCTCATGGACTTCGGTATGAGCATACAGCAGGCCGTCGAGGCGCCCCGAGTCTGGACCATGGGGATACCCGATACACCGGAGGGGAAGCTGCATGTGGAGCCCGGATTCTGCGAGGAGACCCTGGATGGGCTCAGGGCTATGGGCCACGACATAATGGAGGTGCCCAAGGTGGCCGGCGGCATGAACGGCGTCATGGTGGACGAGCAGGGGCTGATGCACGGCGGCGCCTGCTGGCGAGCAGACGGCGCACCCATGGCGTACTCCGGTGGACGGGCGTCCGAGAAGGCGCTCGTCTCCCTCTTCAGCGTCTAGGATGCTGTTATAAGAAGCCGCAAGCCACCTATCGTATGGTGGCTTTTTTGCCTAGACAATCAAATCATAGCCCTCCTCCAAGTCGGAGGATGGATCATGTGGACGTGATCCACGGCGTCGAGGTGCCTGACCCCTATAGGTGGCTTGAGGACGTAGACAGCGAGGAGACCCGGGCATGGATAGAGGCCCAGAACAGGGTCACCTTCGGCTACCTGGAGAAGGTCCCCGCCCGGCGGCGGATCAGGGAGAGGATGACCGCGCTCTGGGACTACGAGAAGTACGGCATCCCCTTCAAACGGGCTGAAAGGTACTTCTACACGTACAACGACGGCCTCAGGAACCAGCCCGTGCTCCTGTGGATGGATGGCCCCGAGGGGGAGCCCCGGACGCTCCTCGACCCTAACGGGCTCAGCGAGGACGGGACGGTCGCCCTCACCGGCTACGACGTGAGCGAGGACGGACGGCTGCTGGCCTACGGCGTCAGCAGCGCGGGCTCGGACTGGCAGGAGTGGAGGATCAGGCTGGTCGAGACAGGCGAGGACCTCGACGACCACCTCATGTGGGCAAAGTTCACTGCCGCCGCCTGGACCCACGACAACCTTGGCTTCTACTACAGCAGGTTCGACGAGCCCCGGGGCGAGGCCCTCAAGGAGGCCAACTACTACCAGAAGCTCTACTACCACAGGGTCGGCGACCCCCAGGACGTGGACGAGCTGGTCTATAAGCGGGACGACGAGAAGGAGTGGAGGTTCCACGGGGAGGTCACGGAGGACGGCCGTTACCTGGTCGTAACCGTGACCCGGGGCACCTACCCGGAGAACCAGGTCTTCTACAAGGACCTGACGGGGGATGGCGGCGTCGTGGAGCTTGTTAAGGGTTTCCAGTACAAGTGCAGGTTCATAGCCAACGACGGCGGCGTCTTCTACTTCCTCACGGACCTGGACGCCCCCATGGGCAG
>CAZEMD010000237.1:0-3714 GCA_964513225.1 uncultured Candidatus Bathyarchaeia archaeon
GCTTCATTATCATGCGGTGGGCCAGGGCTTCGACGGCGTACATCTTCACGTCGTCGGGTATCACGTAGTCCCTGCCGTTCAACGCGGCGTTTGCCTTGGACACCTTGAACAGGCTGAGCCCACCCCTCGGGCTGGCTCCCACCTCGACGTAGGGGCTCAGACGGGTGGACCTCACGATCTTCGATATGTACAGGTATATCTGGTCGTCAACATAGATCTCGGTCTCGGCGTGGTCTTGAAGCGCCCTGAACTCCTCAGTATGCATCACGCTTTGGATGAGCTCGGTGGGGTCGTCCTGCCTCCAGCTGGACCTCCGCCTCAGTATATCCGCTTCAAGCTCCTCCGAGGCCACGTAGCCGGTGGACAGCTTCAACATGAAGCGGTCGAGCTGAGCCTCGGGGAGGGGGTACGTGCCCTCAAGCTCTATGGGGTTCTGTGTGGCGATAACGAAGAAGGGTCGGTCGAGCGGGTAGGTCTCTCCCTCGATGGTGACCTGTCTCTCCTCCATGCACTCCAGCAAAGCTGATTGAACCTTCGGCGGGGACCTGTTGATCTCGTCCGCCAGAAGTATGTGGGTGAACACGGGGCCTTTCTCAAGGGAGAACTCTCCCGTGTTCATACGCCATATCTTCGTACCGATGATGTCAGCCGGCATCAGGTCCGGCGTGAACTGGACCCTGCCCCAGTCACACCCCGTGGCCTTCGCGAACACCTTCGCCAACAGGGTCTTCCCGAGGCCGGGGTTGTCCTCGAATAGGATGTGGCCGTTAGCGAGCGCGGCGGCCAGCACTTTCTCAAGTAGCCGCCTATCACCGACGAAGTACTCCTGCACGGTGTCTAGGATGATGTCGCACATGGTCTTGACGTCATGGATCTGCACAATCACACCTCCAAAGTGGTCTCAGCCTCGGCCTCCCCGCCCTCTGTTTCACCCGTTGATGGTTTTAACTGTATGGAGCCGAGTACTGTGTTAACGATCTTCCTTCTCCTTTGTTTGTTTAACTCTGCCACGTGGTCAGCCTGCCACGGAAACCCTATCCTCGGTGGCTCCATGTCATTGTGCTCAATGAGGGGGGTAAGCGTACGGGTGATGACGTGGGCTTCAAGGCTTGAGTTTCTTAACAAGAGCGTGAGGTGGACTATCAGCTCTTTTTTGGCGCCTTGGTCGATGAAGCCTTCAATCAGGTCCGAGAGGTGGTCTAGCTGCGAGTCGGTGTGCATGTCCACCTGCTGCATGTGTTTACTCCAAGTCCCGGTAACGTCCTGCCTGACAAGGGATTCCTCGGCGTAGCGCTTCATGCTTCGGTAGCTGACATAGAAAAACAGGCAAATGGCGGCCCACTCTCCCATGACGACGTATTGGGGATTAACTCCTGAGGACTCGAGGAGGTACCACCGGACAAAGAACAGGTAGTATATGAGGGTGAAGTTGAGAAGAGTCACCTTCTCGATCTGGCCGCCGATCCTGCTGCCGAGATACTCTAGGTACGGGTTGGGATGGTTCTTGAAGACCCCCGTGAGTGAGAGAACTGCCGTTATGGCGGTGCTGACTATGATTACGTTGTTCACGGGCTCAGCCAGCCCCGCTCTTATGATGGGCAGCAGGATTCCGGAGAAAGGCGAGCCCAGGATCAGCTCCTCGAAGAAGGGGTAGACGCTGAGCCAGGTCTGGCTCCCCAGGAACCCAACGAACAGTATGTAGATGCTGGTGAGTATGGGCTCGAAGATGTAGTTGACGTCCCTAACGTATATTCCCAGTACGTCATGGAGAGCCGAGAGCATGGTAGCAAATAAAAGGAAGCCTGTCAGGGGCTTCACCCAGCCTGGGGCGAGGCTCCAGTCGGCGGCGTAGTAGAGGAAGGCGGCGTAAGCCACAGTGTTCAATCCCTCGGAAAGCCTATCCGTCGCCTTCCCGACGAGGACCTTTTCGGAGACGAAGCTGGAGTATTTTAGGCTCAGGAAGGCTATCATGGGGACCCCGAGGAAGGAGAGGCTGAGCGTAAAGTCGTAGCCAAGGAGATCCAAAGGAATAATGGTCTCTTGCAACACCAGGAACCATAAAGTCACGGTTAGAAACGCGACGTATATTACTGAGGGTAGAACGATCTCTCTAACTCTCTTCTCCATTTAAAACCTCCTCGAACGCAATCTTGGCGATGTAGAACCTCTCGTAGCTCTCTCTCGCTATTGGATGGAGGCTGTAGCTAGCCTCCTCGAAAGTGAAAGTCATCTCCCCCAGCGCGCCGTATGTTTCTGCCGGTGTCTGGGTCTTAAGGTAGCCCAAGAGCTCCCGCGCGGTATAGTTGTCCTTGATGCTGTCGAACCTCTCTCGTGCGTCCCTGAACTTGGTGTTGAAAAGGGAGATGATCTCCTCACGATAATCGACAATCCTCACATCTAGCTCAGTAGCCACCGCTTCGACGCTGTAACTGGCCGATATCTTCAAGCTTCCAGTTGACGGGTAAAAAGTCGAGGTAGTGGCAGAACCGTCTACGCCAGTGGAGACTGCTCGAGGTTCACCGTTAAACTCCAGGTCTATCTGGGCGTTCACAATAGGGCTGCCCTCGACCCGGGTCAAACTCACTGATACCTCAAGTTCCTCGTTTACACCCCAGACGTTTGGAAATGGAGGGCGTATCTGGGGCAACGAGATGGAGAGCCGGGTTGACTTGGATTCCGATTCAGCTACAGTCACTGGAAGATTAAACTGAGCCTCCTCCGACCTCTTAATCTGTAGATAGACCAGTGCGCCTCCACCGGCGAGGGCGAGGAAAACAGCCGCAGCCTGCAGGACCGGGAATCTTGACGATGTGACTACAGTTAGGGTAGTCACGGCGGAGGCAGCGGTGTATAGCTCATCCCCATTAAAGGAAGCGGACAACGTCACCGTGTTTTGATCCGGCTCAGACAGCTTGAAACTGAACCCCGCTACACCGGTGGCGTCCGTGGCTGCCGTCAGGTTGTCTTCGAGCCCGCCACAGCGGTAGAGGAGCGTCAACGGCTTGCTCCCCAGAGAAACGCCGTGGTCGTCCCTGAGCACGACATCGACGGCGTGCTGCTGCCCAGCCTGGAGCTGTTGTCTCGACTCGAGGGTTATCCTTGGCCTCGCCTTCACGACGGCTGATGAGTACACTCTCTGCTGGCTACTGTGTAGAGTGAACTCTAGGGGTATCTCACCCAGCTCGTGGTCGAGCGGCGGCCTATAGGAGACGAAGAACTCGCCCACCTCATTGGTCACCGTGGATATCTCCTTGTCCTCTAGGCTTAGGATCAGGGGTTCGGAGTCTCCGGGGATCTCGTCGGCGTGGATCCTGCCCCTTATGATCGAGTTCTCGCCTCTGATCAATGCGATGTCTCTCGTGGGCGTGATTGTCAGGGGGACAGACTCAACGTATGTGGTCGCGGATGTTCCAAGATGGTACTCTGCGCCCTCATACTCCATCTCCACCTCGAATGAGCCTTCCTCATCTAGGTTACCCATGAGGCGTATGCATCCCTCGCCGTCGGTGAAACCATCATAAGTCGTTCCGCCGGCGGTGACCGTGCACAGTGCCCCGGCTATTGTTCTACTAGTCTGCTTCTCCACCAGGGTGCAGGACATGTTGAAGGCTTTACCGGTGACGACCTTCATGGGCACGTCGTACGTGAACTCGGTCTCGGTGTAGCTCACTATCGGCGGATCGCTCCAGGAGTCCATGTACACCTCGTTCCCCA
>CAZEMD010000238.1:0-3701 GCA_964513225.1 uncultured Candidatus Bathyarchaeia archaeon
TAAAGGGCGAGACGGTGACCGAGGGCGACTGGTGGGACGCCATCTGGGGCGACGTGCCTGGTCTCTGGACGTAGGGTTATTCCCTCTTTTTATGCTTCATCGGTAAAACATACAGCCATATTTCCCAGGTTTGTATACTTTTACAGTTTCTTAACCTCAATTTTATTAACCGGTATGGCTTCCTTATTCAGATTCGGCTCGGTGAACAAATGTACAAGATAGTGTCCAAGAGGGAGCTTACCCCGAACGTCAAGGTTATCGATGTCCACGCTCCAGCCGTCGCAAACAAGGCTAGGCCTGGGCAGTTCGTCATCGTCAGGTTCAAGGAGACCGGTGAACGCATCCCCATGACCATAGCCGGCACAGACCCCGAGGCCGGTACCGTGACCATCTACTTCGCCGAGGTGGGCAGGTCCTCGACTGAGCTTGGCATGCTTGAGGAGGGGGACGAACTCCTGAACTTCGCCGGCCCCCTCGGTAACGCCGCCGAGATAAAGAAATACGGCAAGATACTTTGCGTCGCGGGGGGCGTCTTCTCGGGGGCCATGCTCTACCAGATCGAGGCGTTGAAGGAGGCGGGCAACCATGTGGTCGCGGTGTTCGGGTTCCGAAACAAGTACCACGTCATGCTTGAGGAGGAGGTCAAGGGCGTCGCGGACGACGCGTACATCTGCACCGACGACCGCTCCTACGGCTATGAAGGCATGGGCGTGGTGGATGAGCTTCTGGAGAAGGAGGATTTCGACGTCGTGTTCACCATCGGTCCCACGAGCCTCCAGAAGAACCTCAGCGAAAAGACCAGGCCCTACGGCGTACCCACGAGGGTGAACCTGTTCCCCATAATGGTGGACGGGATGGGGATGTGCGGCGCGTGCAGGGTGACCGTGGCGGGGGACACCCGGTTCAGCTGCGTTGACGGCCCCGAGTTCGACGGCCACCAGGTGGACTTCGACGAGCTCATAATGCGCATGAGGGTCTACAACCCGCAGGAGAAGATAGCCATGGTAGTCCACAACAGGGAGGCAAACTAATGGCCTTCGACACGCCCGCCGTCGAGATGCCCAAGCAGGCCCCCGACGAGAGGACGCAGAACTTCCTGGAGGTAGCAAGGGGATACACGGGTGAGATGGCGATCAAGGAGGCTGAGAGGTGCCTCAGCTGCAAGAACCCCCAGTGCATCAAGGGCTGCCCCGTCAACATAGACATCCCCGGCTTCATCGAGCTGGTGAAGGAAGGCAAGTTCATCGAGGCGGCATGGAAGGTGAAGGAAACCAACGCCCTCCCCGCGATATGCGGCAGGGTCTGCCCCCAGGAGAACCAGTGCCAGAAGTACTGCATACTGGGCATCAGAGGCCAGCCCGTCGAGATAGGGCGGCTCGAACGATTCGTGGCCGACTTTGAACGCGAGAAAGGCATAGAGATGCCTGAACCGCCGGAGCAGACGGGCTTCAAGGTCGGGGTCATAGGGGCGGGGCCGGCGGGCCTCACCGCCGCCGCCGAGCTTGTGAAGATGGGGCACGAGGTGGAGATATTCGAGGCACTGCACACGGCAGGCGGCGTGCTGATGTACGGCATCCCCCAGTTCCGTCTACCAAAGGAGATCGTTCAGGCGGAGGTCGATTACATCAAGAGGCTGGGCGTAAAGATCCATCTCGACAGCATGATAGGGAAGCTGTACACGGTGGGGGAGCTGCTGAACGACGGCTTCGACGCCCTGTTCATAGGCAGCGGCGCGGGTCTGCCGCGGTTCCTTCGGGTCCCCGGGGAGAACCTGAGCGGTATCTACAGCGCCAACGAGTTCCTCATCAGGACCAACCTCATGAAGGCGTACAGGTTCCCCGAGTACGACACGCCCATCAACATAGGGAAGAGGGTGGCGGTCATCGGCGGCGGCAACGTCGCCATGGACTCGGCCAGATGCAGCCTGAGGCTGGGCGCCGAGGAGGTTCACATAATCTACCGTAGGGGCATGGGTGAGCTGCCGGCGCGGCACGAGGAGGTGGAGAACGCCCAGGAGGAGGGTGTCGTCTTCACGCTGCTCAACAACCCCGTCAGGTTCATCGGCGACGGCCGCGGCAACGTCAGGGAGGTCGAGCTCATCCGGATGGAGCTGGGTGAGCCGGACGATTCAGGCCGCAGGAGGCCGAAGCCCATACCGAACTCGGAGTGGAGGATGCCGGTGGACACGGTGGTCATCGCCATAGGCCAGAGCCCCAACCCAATAATACAGCAGACCACCGAGGGGCTGGAGGTCACGAGGTGGGGCACCATCATCCACGACGAGGAGACCATGGCGACGACCATAGAAGGCGTCTACACGGGAGGCGACGTGGCCACCGGCGCCGCAACGGTCATCAGCGCCATGGGGGCAGGCAAGACGGCGGCTGCAGCCATCGACAGATACATGAATAATTAACACGGCTTTCCCTACCTTTTATATTGGGTTCCCCTTATTCTGGGTTGGATGCCGTTTACCGCCCTTCATATAGGGCCAGCGCTCCTGGTAGCCCTAATACTGTACCCGTTGCTGGACACCCCCACCATGCTAGTGTCCTCCATAGTTCTCGACATAGAGCCCCTCATGGTCATCCTCCTAGGCCTCCCCCAGCCTCTCCACGGCGCCTACCACAGCCTAACCGTAGGCACAGCCATAGGCGTAGCCGTGGCCGTGTTCATGTACCTCGTCCGGGTATATACTTCCCGGCACATGGAGAGGCTTAGGCTGCCTCAGGGAGGCGACTTTCGAGGGTACTTGGCGGCGTCTCTCGTCGGCGTCTGGGGCCACGTCCTACTGGATTCGTTCCTGTACAGCGACCTTAGCCTAATCTATCCCTGGCGGTGGAACCCCCTTCTGGGGCTGTTGAGCCACAGAGTCATCCTCAACGTGTGCTTGATATCGTTCCCGTTGGCGGTGATACTGTACCTCCTGAGAGTCACCCTCATGGCCCGGCCCAGCAACGGTGAACACACAGAGACGGCCGGTGCGGAGCCCATGATGGAGACTTATATCGAGCCGAGCACCGAGGCGGGTGGATACGAGGAGGAGCCCGTTCTATTCTTCGATATAGCTGAACCAGCCGATGACCCCTTACACGAAGAAATGGCTTATTTCCCGGCCGTCATGCAACCCGAGCCAGAGACCAAATCGGTTGCCGGTAGCGGGATTCAGCCGGACGTTTTTCTCGGCAGCGACAGGATACCCGAGCAGTGGGGGCTCATAGGAAAGGCGTCCGGGGAGCTCGTGGCCGTGGACCTGAACGAGCCCCACATAGTCTTCGTATGCGGGAAACAGGGCAGCGGTAAGGGGTACACCATCGGCGTGGTCAGCGAGATGCTGCTATCCACGTCGATCCCGGGGATAAGCCATGTCAGGAAGCCCGCCACCATAATCGTGTTCCACAAGCCTCGGGACGACCTCAGGAGCGAGTTCTGGAGCATCGTCGACGCCAACAGGAACCCCGAGGAGGCCGCGGCCCTCCGCTCAGGCTACGGCGTGGAGCCTAGACGGGTCATCGACAGGAGGAGCTTCAGGATATTCGTGGACCCCTTCGTGTACAAGAACGAGCGCAGGAAGTTCGAGGAGGACTACGGCACAAGGGTACACCCCATAGGCATAAACCCTTCCAGACTCACGGCCGAGGACTGGCCCCACGTGCTGAGCCTCGGCAAGAAGAGCGGCAGCATGTACGTGAAGAAGATAT
>CAZEMD010000239.1:0-3654 GCA_964513225.1 uncultured Candidatus Bathyarchaeia archaeon
AGGGGTGCTCGCCGCGGCCCATGAAGATGCTGCTGGGCTCCACCATGTAGTTGCCGAGTTCGCAGCGCTCGCCGTCGATGAGGGCGTACCCGTATCTCTCCTTGTTTGCCTCCCTGATGGTTTTACGCTCCTCTGCGAGCCGCTTCCTCTCCTCTTTGCTGAGGTTCTTCTTGTACTCCCGCTCCGCCTCCACCATCCGATGGATCTCGGAGTAGTCCACGTCGCCCGGCAACACCTTGAAGCCCAGGAGCTCGCTGAAGTCCTCGTGAAAGTTCTCGGCGAAGACGGGGTCCTCCACGTACGGGGTTCCGATCTTCTTGGCCCACGCCATAGCCCGCTCTTCCTGCTCCGGGGTCAGCATGTGCTCCTCGCCTTTGATCTTCACCGACAGCCCCTTTGCCTCGTACCGGGGCGGGACCATGACGCCGTTGTGGATCAGCTGCTTCACGATGGGCTCACCGAATTAGCAACCATACTCCGCACGCTTTTTTATAGATTGTGTAGTTTACTATGGTTTTTTGTTAAAGTCCGTGGACATGGACGGCAGGTAGCGACTGCGGAGCGCCTCCGCCTTCTCCACGTCCTCGACGCTGTACGTTTTGAAGACTTCAGCGCCTCTCTGGAGGTAGCCCACCTTCCCCGGGTCCACGTCTATGAGGCCGCATGTCACGGCGTCCAGCTCCAGGAGGTTGGGGCCGTGGGTCACCAGCCCGTGGCCGGGCTTCACCGAGTACCTGCCCCAGGGTGCCTTCACCTCGCCCTCGGGGTCCGCGGCGACCAGGGTCTTCACGGCCTCGTTCACACCGTAGAGGCGGAAGTACGATGCGTAGAGCTTGGTGATGTCCACGATGCTCCTGTCGAGCCTTGAGTTGTCGGGGCCGTGCCACCACGCCCTCAGCGGGTCCGGGATGAGGCCGAACATGTTCTTCAGCGAGAGGCTGGGGTACTCTCCCCCGTAGCCCTTTACGTGGCCCAGGCTTATCATGGGGAACCCCATGTGGGCGTCGAGGCGTCTGGGCATATAGCCGTAGATTTTCTCGGTGAAGGCGGCTGGGTAACTTTCCTCGACCCGTTTCTTGACTCTGCGGCTCTCCACCGTGTTCCCCCTCCATATCTCCTCGGTCACGTTGACGTACTCGGCTCCGTGCTCCGCGAAGAGGTCGGTGAACCCGTGCTCGTCTCTGAACCACCTGTCCTGGCGGCGGATCTGGTCCCAGCGGCCCTTCTCCTTGACCCACTCCCAGCCGGGGTTCCGCGTGAGCCAGCCCCAGTCCACCTTCTCGCCTTCCACCGTGAAGCCCATGGAGCCGTCCTGCCTGTCCATGCTGTAGCCCTCGACCACTATCACCTTGGCGTCCACGGCGTCCATGACCATACCCAGGGCGTCCGCGTCGGTGTAGTTGCCCGGGTGGGGGCTGTACCAGTTGGGCTTCACCAGGATCACGTCGGAGTCTGGGAGCCGGTCCCCGAGGCTTTCCCTCAGGTCATCCCCAGTCTTCACCTTGTCCACGGTTACCGAGCCTAGCCTATGCAACCCTGTTCACGGTGCAAGGAATGTACGTGGACCGGTATAACGTGAACGGATCAGGGCCGTCGATAACTGCTATATTGGGCGGCTTCCCATCCCTCTAGAGATGGCTAAACCCCGGCCCGTGGAGAGAAGCGACATTGTGAGCGCGCTGACGCTGGTGCTCATATTCATGTCCATCATGGCGGGGCGGGAGATGGGCAGCCTCTACGCCAGCTACGATGAGCTCAAGAGCCTCAAGGTGCTCTTCAGCGTCACCGAGGAGGAGATGTCAGGCTACCTCAGGGACGTGCTCAACGGCGAGGCACCAGACCTGGGCTTCGGGCTGGCGATAACCCTCCCCGCCGTGGACGACGAGACCAGGCTGGTGACGGAGACGCCCGACTACGCCCGGCGGTGGCTCATAAGCGTAACCCTGAGCGCCGTCACCGTTCGGCAGCCCTCGGTCTCCGACGTGGAGCTTGAGCTGCTCGTGGAGGACGAGGTCTTCGCTCGGCAGAATTTCACGTTTCCCAGGGAGATGGTTTCCTACCTGGGTCTGGTGGACCGTGGCGTGGAGCTCAGGGTCGGCAACGCCCAGTCCCTCAGGTCCACCATAGCTGAGGCTGCGGACCTGTACTCGGGGGAGGTGAAGATGGAGGTCAGGGGGAGGGTCAGGGCCCACCTTTGGTACCTGGAGACGTGGCTGCCCTTCTCGACGACCCGGTACCCCCTGGTTGAGTCTCCCCACGTACTCTACGGTTCCTCCGAGTGGAGAGACCTCGAAGGGTCCGCCGTGGGCGACGTAGAGGCCGGACAGCAGGTCATGGTGTCTGTCTCTTTCCGGAACCCGATGCGCGTCCACAGCATCAGAGAGAACGTTACCTGTACAATAATCAGGGGCGGCGTGCCCGTGTCTGGGGTGGTGAAGGAGGTGAGCATCGCCCCCGAGGGCGAGGCGGTGTACGTCTTCCAGTACACCCCAGACGAGGCCGGGGAATACGTCTACGTGCTAACGTCTGATGACGCTCCTCTGAACCCTGACGAGCCATCTCCGACGCTGAGAGTCACAGATTAGCTACCCTGAAGCGTTCATGACGCCTTGAACGTCGATGGGTTAGTAGGCTTCAAGTATCGACACCCCTGATTGATATGCATGGTTGCTCCAAGCGATCTGTGCGCAGACGCCGCCTTCGTCAACGGCAGGATCATAACGGTGGACGAGGACGCCTCCGTCGCCGAGGCGGTGGCGGTCAAGGGCGGCAGGATACTCAGGGTGGGCTCTAACGAACACGTCACCGGGGCCATCGGCGAGGACACAGAGGTGCATGACCTCGGGGGCCACACCATGCTGCCTGGGCTCATCGACAGCCACATGCACCCAGGCTCATACGGCGTGTTCCTCGTAAGAGGGGTCCCCTGCGGACCCGACGTTGACTCGGTGGACGAGCTCCTCAGACGAATAGAAGCCAAGGCCGCCGACGCCCCGCCCGGTAGCTGGCTGCTGGGGTACCGACTCGACAACGTGAGGCTGGGGAGATACCCGACGCGCTGGGAGCTGGACACAGTCACCCCGGAGAACCCCCTATACATACAGAGGCGCGACGGCCACGTCGGGGTGGTGAACAGCCTGGCGCTGGAGGCTGCCGGGATCACCAAGGACACTCCGGACCCGCCGCACGGCAAGATAGTGAGAGACGAGTCGGGGGTCCCCACGGGTGTCCTCCTGGAGGCCGCGAAGGACCTGGTCTACCGCAGGGTGCCCGAGAGCACCATGGAAGAGTACCTGAGGGGCCTCCCCCTGGTGGTCGAGGAGCTGTTGGCCAACGGGCTCACCACGGTCCACGCCAGCATGACCGACTCCAAGGAGTTCAAGGCCATGCAGACCCTGCGGCGTAGAGGCGAGCTGGGCATGAGGTTCTGCGTCCACATGAGCGGCCGCGAGGAGGGGATGCTGGAGAGCCTCATCGCCTCCGGGCTGCAGACTCCTTTCGGGGACGAGTGGCTGAAGATAACGGAGATAGAGTGGGTCTACGACACCAGCACCAGCGGGCGAACGGCGGCGTACAGCGAGCCCTACGTGGGTGAGCCGGACAACTACGGGATACTCCTATACGACTACCCCGACATAGCCGACAGGGTGAGGA
>CAZEMD010000240.1:0-3646 GCA_964513225.1 uncultured Candidatus Bathyarchaeia archaeon
GGGAGCTGGCACGGCGGATACGACAGCCTCCACGCGTACGTGACCCGCCCCTTCGCGAAGCCGGAGAGCGCGGGCCTCAACCCCAAGGCCACGGAGGACACGTACGCCGTCCCCTTCAACGACGTCGAAGCAGCGAGAAAGGTCGCTGAGAGACATGAACTGGCGTGCATCATACTTGAGCCGGTCATGGCAGCCGCCGGGTTCATTACACCGGAGCCCGGCTACCTCGAAGGCCTCAGGGAGATATGCGACGAAACGGGGGCCCTCCTCGTGTTCGACGAGGTGGTGACCGGTTTCAGGCTCGGCCTCGGTGGGGCCCAGGGCTACTACGGCGTGGAGCCGGACTTGACGATAATGGGTAAGATCATCGGCGGCGGTTTCCCGGTGGGAGCGTTCTGCGCCTCGGAGGAGGTGATGGAGCTCATCGACCACCGGAAGCACCCGGAGCCCGATAAGCGGAGCGCCCACGGCGGCACCTTCACCGGGAACCCCATAAGCATGGTGGCCGGCTGCGCCACCATAGACGCCCTAGAAGACGGGCGAGTCTATAGGCACATAGACGGCCTCGGGGAGAAGATGCGTGCTGGGCTGGACGACATCTTCCAGCGGAGCAAGACGCCGGCGTCTGTCACCGGTGTCGGCTCCACGTTCGCCATCCACTTCCAGGAGGAGCCGCCTATGAACGTGGGGGACACCGCTGGAAACGACCTAGAAGCCACCCGGGCCTTCTTCAGGTATATGCTGGATCGGGGAATCGTTTTCCTGAGCCCCACCGTCAGCCACAGCTGGATATGCAGACCCCACACCGAGGAGGAGGTGGAGGAGTACCTGGCGGCCACCGAGGAGTTCATGAAGAGCTATGGAGCTTAAACCACGCCCCGAAGCGATAACGTTTTACGAGGGCACCCCCATCTATCAAACCCTCAAATAACTGAGGTAAATAATCGGTGAGACAAATGTCTGTGGTAATCGTCAAGTATCCGTTGATTATAGTCAATCTCAAGACCTACGAGGAGGCCATGGGTCAGAAGGCCATCGAGTTCACAAGAAACGCCGAGAAGGTATACGAGAAGACCGGGGTCAGCATAGCCGTGGCCGCTCAGGCGGTGGACCTCTGGGCCGTAGCCGAGGGCTGCGAGATACCTGTCTTCGCCCAGCACGTGGACCCGGTCACGTACGGGAAGTACACTGGCCACATCCTCCCGGAGGCGGTCGCGGAGGCTGGCTGTGAGGGGACGCTGCTCAACCACTCTGAGAGGCAGATCCCGCTGGACGTCATCGAGGCGAGTGTGGAGAGGGCTAAGGAGGCCGACCTGGTGACGGTCGTGTGCGTGGACACCCCGGAGAAGGCCGGGCAGGTGGCTGCCTTCGAGCCTGACGCGATAGCCATCGAGCCGCCCGAGCTGATAGGGACTGGTATCCCCGTATCCAAGGCCAAGCCAGAGGTGGTGAGCGACTCGGTTGAGGCGGTGAGGAGGGTGAACCCGGGGGTGAAGGTGCTCTGCGGGGCGGGAATAACCAACGGCGAGGACGTGAGGGCAGCAATGAAGCTTGGGGCGGAGGGTATTCTTGTGGCCAGCGGCGTGGTGAAGGCGGAGGACCAGTACAAGGCGCTGCTGGATCTGGCGAGAGGCATGCAGGGCTAGCGCCCTAGGCGCATCTTTTTCAAGTCATGAGCCGACACTCTTTTTGGTTTGAAGCCGAAGGTCTTGTCTAAGCGTTTCTATGAGCGGGACACCGCCGTGGTGGCCCGTGACTTGTTGGGTAAGATTCTGGTCAGGAGGCTCGGCGGCGGGTCTCTGGGGGGTGTCATCGTCGAGACCGAGGCGTACTACGGCGTGGATGACCCTGCGTCAAGGGCGTACCGTGGGAGGAAGCGGTACAACGCGGTGATGTTCGGGGAGCCTGGGCGGTTGTTCGTCTACAACGTCCACAGATACTGGATGCTCAACTTCGTCGCCCACGAGCCGGGAAAGGTTGGGGGCGTCCTGGTAAGGGCTCTGGAGCCTACCATCGGGGTGGAGAGAATGATGGAAAACCGTCCTGTGGAGAGGCTGGAGGACTTGACCAGCGGCCCGGGGAGGCTGACCGTCGCCTTCGGCATCGACAAGGGTCTCAACGGCTTCCCCGTGGACGATGAGGTGCACCCCGTTCATGTGCTGGATAATCATCTCGCCTTCGAGGTGTGCAGAAGCGGCAGGATAGGAGTCCCTAAGGATCTGCCTATAGAGCTGCGGTTCTACGTGAAGGGGAATGGTTTCGTGTCGAGGAGGGGAGGGGGTTAGCCTTTCCACTGGACTATGGCGCCTTGTTTCTCCAGGGCGTCGAGCTCCTCGTCTGTCTTGCCTAGGAGCTCTTTTAGGACTTGGCGGGTGTGTTGGCCCAGCATGGGGGCCGCGCTGTTCACCTCGCCGGGGGTCTCGCTGAACTTGACGGGGAAGTTGGGTACCTTGTATCTGCCTGCGGCTTTGTGGTCGACCTCGACCCACATGTCTCGGGCTTTCAGGTGGGGGTCCCACATGGCCTCGTATGCCTCGTAGACGGGGGCGCATGGGACGCCTAGTTCGGCGAGCCATTTGAATGCCTCCATTCTGGTCATGCCGCTGACACGCTCACTGACCAGCTCCTCGCTTACCTCCTCGACGCCTAGCTCCTGTTTGAGGTTTTCTATGGCTTTGCCTCGTTCGCCGGCTACCTGTATCCAGCCGTCTTTCACGGGGATGATGCCCCATATCCTGTTGGGGTCTTTGGGTCTGCGGCGTCGTCGTTCTATGGGGCTTTCGCCGATGAGGTCGTAGGCTACGGAGGCGGTGCAGTTGAAGGCTACCATGGTGTCTGTCTGTGCGACGTCGATCATCTGGCCTTGGCCGGTTTTGTCGCGGTGTCTGAGGGCTGCGGTTATGGTGAAGGCGGCGTACATGGCGGGGCCTAGGTCGCCTAGGGCGCCGGCCATGGGGATGGGGGGGCCGTCGGGGTCGTGTTGTTTGCCTGTGGCGTAGGTGTGGCCGCTCATGGCTTCGGCGATGGCGGCGTAGCTGCCGTATTTGCTGTAGGGGCCTGTTTGGCCGAAGCCGCTGAGGGCGGCGTAGATTATACTGGGGTTCCATTCTTTGAGGGTGGGGTAGCCTAGGCCGAGGCGTTCCATGGTGCCTGGGCTGAAGTTTTGGACTATTACGTCGCTTTGTTTGACGAGGCCCTTGATGATCTCCTTGGCCTCCGGGTGTTTGAGGTCTAGGGCGATGTCTTTCTTGTTGAGGTTGAGGGCGTAGTAGGTGGTGCTGGTGCCTTGGTGGAGTTCGCCGGGGCCTAGGCGGCCTATGGTGCCCCATGGGGGCTCTACCTTGATGACTTGGGCGCCTAGCTCGGCGAGCATCATGGTGCAGTAGGGGCCGAACCAGACGTGGGGGGCTCGGTGGGGTTGGGGTTCCTTATAGTTGGTTACTTGCTATAAGCGTTTTTGGGGGCGTTGTGGGCTGGGCTTGTACCGTGTTACTTGGTATTATGGAAAATTTTTTTATGGGCTGTGTTTTGGTTTTTTGGTGTTTTTGTCTGGTATTACTTTGATGGTGGCGTGTTTGTATGCGAGGGCTGGTAGTATGTGGGATAGTAGTTGTTCGGCGGTCATGGTGTGGGTGTTGCCGTTGGA
>CAZEMD010000241.1:0-3635 GCA_964513225.1 uncultured Candidatus Bathyarchaeia archaeon
GATGGCCGTCGCCAAGGCAAGGCTCCTCGTCCCGGAGGAGGAGCCCGAGATCGATGTGCTGCCGAAGGGGCTCGTCATAGGGGGCGGGGTCTCGGGGCTCACAGCAGCCCTGTCTCTTATGGACCAGGGCTTCAAGGTTCATCTGGTGGAGAGGGAGGGCAGGCTAGGAGGCACCCTGCTCAAGCTCGACAAGCTGTTTCCGTCAAACGTCAAGGCGAGCGAAGTCATCGACCCCCTCGTTGAGAGGGTCGAGGCGTCAAACGACGTCACCGTTCACCTCGACTCCAAGGTATCGGACGTAAAGGGGTTCATAGGAAACTTCGATGTGGTGATCGATACCCCTGGAGGACCCGAGAAGCTCAACGTGGGGACCATCATCGTCGCGACGGGGGCGGGCTACCTGAGCCCCGAGGGACTATACGGGTACGGCCGTGTTGAAGGCGTCGTGACGCAGCTGGAGCTTGAGCAGACGTTCAAGGAGGCAGGTGGGCTGGAAGGCGTAGAGACGCTTGTGATGATCCAGTGCGTAGGCTCCCGCAACGAGGAGAGGCCCTACTGCAGCAGGGTCTGCTGCACCGAGGCCATGAAGAACGCCATAAGGCTGCTGGAGAAAGACCCTAGGCGCGACGTGTACATACTGTACAGGGACCTCCAGACCTATGGCATCGAGTTCTCCGCGATGGAGTTTGACGCCAAGAAGAGGGGCGCCAGGCTCGTAATGTACGACAAGGATAGGCCTCCAGAGGTCACAGGGGAGGAGAAGGGGCCGTTGGTGAGGGTCTACAGCCCGTTGCTCGACGAGAAGCTCACCATCGAGGCAGACATGGTAGTCCTCGCGGCACCCATCGTCCCCAACGTGGACAACGAGGCGCTGTCGAGGCACCTGAAGGTCCCCCTCAACTCAGACGGCTTCTTCATGGAGGCCCACGTCAAGCTCAGGCCAGTGGACTTCGCCACCGACGGCGTCTACGTCTGCGGCACCGCTCACAGCCCCAAGGAGGTGGGTGAGAGCGTCTACCAGGCGAAGGCGGCGGCCTCCAGGGCCGGCATACCCATGGCGATGGGCAGGCTCAAGGCCGCGGCCATCACCAGCGTCGTGGACGAGGACCGGTGCTGCGGCTGCGGCACCTGCATCGAGATGTGCCCCTACAACGCCATAACCAAGAACGAGAGGGGGCTCGCCCAGGTAGAGCCGGCGGTTTGTAAGGGCTGCGGCGTCTGCGGGGCGAGCTGCCCGGAGGGGGCGATAACCATGAGGCATTTCACAGACGAGCAGCTGGAGGCGCAGGGCCTCGCAGCCATAGGGGAGGCGTAGA
Source organism: uncultured Candidatus Bathyarchaeia archaeon (assembly GCA_964513225.1). Taxonomy (GTDB): domain Archaea; phylum Thermoproteota; class Bathyarchaeia; order TCS64; family TCS64; genus RBG-16-57-9. The sequence goes on from CAZEMD010000241.1 coordinate 1,317, forward strand.
TATGAACGATTTTGAGCCGAAGATCATAGGGGTTCTCTGTAACTGGTGTAGCTACGCGGGGGCGGACCTCGCCGGGGTCAGCAGGATACAGTACCCCAGCAACATAAGGGTGATACGCGTGATGTGCAGCGGCAGGGTGGACCCCGTCATGCCCCTGGGGTTCCTCGCGGAGGGCGCCGACGGGGTGATGATCACGGGTTGCCACATCGGGGACTGCCACTACATCGACGGCAACCTCTACGCCAGGCGAAAGTTCGGGCTTCTCAGGAGGCTCGTAGAGAAGGCTGGGCTGGAGCCGGAGAGGGTCATGCTTGAGTGGGTGTCGGCCTCCGAGGGCCAGAGGTTCGCGGAGATCGTCACCGAGTTCACCGAGAGGATATGTGGGCTCGGCCCTGTCGCCTGCGACGAAGAGACCAGGCTGAACCTCCGAGCCGCCAAGGCAGCCGCCGAGGAGTACAGGCTACGGGCCCTCGTCGGCAAAGAGGAGAAGCTGGTTGAGAGGGGAAACGTCTACGGAGACGACGTTACCCAGGAAGAGTTCGACAAGATCATGGATGAAGCCGTCGAGATCGAATACACGCGGAACAAGATCAGGCTCATGCTAGCGCGTGAACCCATGTCGGTGAAGGAACTCGCCCACAGGATGGGGGACGAGCCGGGAAACATCCTGAGCCATGTAGTATCTCTTAGGCAGCGTGGCTGGATCGACTTGCTGGAGCTGCAGGGCAACACGCCCATCTACCACGCGATGGAGGCGGCGTAGATGACGGTGGGATCGGTGCTGGTGGTCGGAGGAGGCATCGCCGGCATACAGGCTAGCTTGGACCTCGCTGACTCGGGGTTCAAGGTTTACCTCCTCGACAAGGAGCCTACCATCGGAGGCGTCATGACCCAGCTGGACAAGACTTTCCCCACAAACGACTGCGCCATGTGCATCCTGGCTCCCAAGCTGGTGGGTGCCGGGCGTCATAACAACATACAGCTCGTGACTTACAGCGAGATCATGGGCCTCAGGGGCGAGGAGGGCGACTTCACGGCGCGTATCAGGAAGAAGGCGCGGCGGATAGACCCCGAGAAGTGCACGGGCTGCGGCGACTGCACCCTGAAGTGCCCGGTCACGGCCATCGACATGTACAACGAGGGGCTGGGTGAGAGGGGGGCCGTCTACATCAAGTACCCGCAGGCGGTGCCTCTCGTGGCCACCATCGACAAGGAGAAGTGCATAGGCTGCGGCATCTGCGCCGAGGTCTGCAAGGCGGAAGCCATAGTCTACGAGGAGGCCGACACTGAAGTGGAGCTCAACGTGGGCTCGGTGATACTGGCCCCCGGGTTCCAGGCCTTCGACCCCAGCGGCCTCACGGAGTACGGGTACGGCAGGTACCCCAACGTCGTCACGAGCATGGAGTTCGAGCGGATACTCAGCGCCACCGGCCCATACAGGGGCGTGGTGATGAAGCCCAGCGACGGCGAGACGCCGAGGCGGGTGGCGTTCCTCCAGTGCATTGGCTCGAGGGACGAGAGGGTGGGCAACCCGTACTGCAGCGGTGTGTGCTGCATGTACTCCATGAAGGAGGCAGTCATCGCCCAGGAGCACAACCCTGGGCTCGAGGCAACGATCTTCTTCATGGACATCCGGGCCTATGGCAAGGAGTTCGATGACTACTACACGCGCGCCGAGGATGAGCAAGGCGTCAGGTTCATACGGAGCAGGGTGGCCAGCTTGCGGGAGGACCCCGAGACCAGGGACCTGCTGGTCAACTACGAGCAGGGCGGCGAGGTCAAGGAGGGTGTCTTCGACATGGTGGTGCTTGGCGTGGGTTTGACGCCGCCCGAGGATGCTGATAGGCTAGCCGAGTCATGCGGGATCGATCTGAACCGCTACGGCTTCGCCGAGACCACGCTGTTCAGGCCGCTGGAGACCACCCGGCGGGGCGTCTACGTCTGCGGCGCCTTCCAGGGACCCAAAGACATCCCCGACAGCGTGGCCCAGGCCAGCGGGGCCGCCGCGAAGGCCGCGAAGGCGATAGCCCCGGCCAGGGGCACCATGATCACAAGGGTGGAGTACCCGGCGGAGAAACAGGTCCTCGGCGAGGAGCCAAGGATCGGGGTGTTCGTCTGCCACTGTGGCATAAACATCGGGGGAGTCGTGGATGTGGGCGACGTGGTCGAGTACGCGAAGACTCTGCCCAACGTGGCCTACGCCGAGCAAAACCTGTATACCTGCAGCCAGGACACCCAGGAGAAGATCAAGAAGACCATCACGGAGCACGGCCTCAACAGGGTGGTGGTAGCCTCGTGCACCCCCAGGACCCATGAGCC